>JBDUUL010000013.1 GCA_039938515.1 Nitrososphaera sp.
TAGAGACTGCAAGGAGCATGGAGCGGCTTGCCATACAAGAGGGCAGAATCCGAGAAGCAGTGCATTACCAAGCGATGGCTCAGATTTACCAGCAGTTGCTTGACAACTATTCGTTGTCAAACAGTTACGACACACCTTGACATTGTATCGTGTAGAACCAATGAAATATTCCAAATACTGATACATAGTGCGTCCACGTTCTGGCAGCGCATATCGGATTCTTGTTGTTGATGACGAACCTGACATAATCCCGGTTATCAGGCGGTATATGCTACGGGAAGGTTTTCTGCTAGATGACTTCACCGACTCGGAACTGGCAGTGCAACAGTTCAAGCCTGACTTTTACGACTTGGCATTGCTTGACATCCGGATGCCGAAACTAAACGGGTTTGACCTTTACAGACAGCTAAAGATGCGGGATGACAACCTCAAAGTATGCTTCCTTACAGCCTATGAACTGTACTTCAATGACTTTAGAAAAACATTTCCAGAAATACGAATATCCTGCTTTATCAAAAAGCCTGTTGAATTGAAAATGTTAGCAATGTCGATAAGAGGGACACTAGACTCCGCCGACTGAGAAACCTACGCTCATCCTTGGCAAGTTAACAGAATCCTTTACCGGATCTCTTTTAACTCTGGACTAATATAGCAATGCTAACATTCGGTCTTGACCCTAGCCGAACGGATTTAGCACTTGCTCCTCCCGATACCTTCAAGTAGTCTAATCGGCGGCGAACTTTATATCTACCAAGAACTTTTTAAACTCGCTTGACTCTGAGATTATCAGATCAATACTTCGCAGGAGCATAGCGTAAAAGAACTCCATCGCTTCATGGCTCCTCTGGCAGTTGGGACAGATGTTATTCTCCTTTGGCAAGAACTTTTGAAGCTCCTTTCGCTTGCTAAATTCGTCATACGCCTGTTTTAGTACCTTCATCACTGGCGTCCTCATTTCCTCCGTTATGCTGTCAAAAAGGCCGCTCACCCGAAGAGTAGCGTCAAAATCGTCGTCAATCCCATACTTGCCCCATGTACTTCGCTCGCAAACAAACCTCTTTCTTCTTTCGCCCCTTGTCTTTTTGTCACGAGGGTAAAGAAAGACGTATTCGAGCCGGTATAGCTCCTTCAACGTGGAATAAACCATGCTTGTCGGAATCCGCTCCTTCTGTACAATCTCTTCAGCGGTAATTCCCTGAGCCCCTGCCTGGCGTATGTAGTCCATAATCCGCCAAGTAGTCTCTTTTGAGAGGATGTCTGCCTCAACATATGACTTGACTGGAAAGTGTGTCAGGTAAGTGTGGATCTTTTTTGGCCTGCGGCTGTACACACCTGACCTCAATCGAGCACAGTAATATGCTTTTGCAGATTCTCGGAATTACAGAAATTCAGAGAATTTAGAAGAATTGAGCGAGAATCATTAAAAAGATCCACCATCAAATTGCCTCCGCTACAAAAAAGGTGCCTGACAAAGGCAGCTATACTGGGAAAAGTGCTCAAGAAATAAAATGATTTTTACTGACAATTATTCTGGACTATTCCTGACAGCGATAGTTTTGCTGCTTGCAGGCGCAGCAGCCTCTCTTGCTTTGCGGCGAGGGCGCATGGGCAGTATCGCTTCATTTGTTCCGGCATTCGGCGCCTCTGTTCTCCTCATCGCATTCTCAGTCATGGTCATAACGTCACAATCAAAGCTTCAGACATCCGATGCCTTTTGGTCATCAATTCCCGAGTTGTCCATCGACCTGTACGTCGACGGAATGTCTGCATTTTTCCTGCTCATACTAGGACTTGTCACACTTGCGGTTTCGATTTATTCAATTGGCTATTGCAGCCATTACAACCGCGATAGCCGTTCACTCGGATTTCTCTTTAACCTCTTTGTACTTTCGATGGTAATTGTCATCGCATCAAACAGCGTCTTTTCCTTTTTGATTTTTTGGGAACTGATGTCGCTTTCCTCCTTCTTTCTTGTAATCTACGAGCATGAAGAGGAGCTCAACATCCGCTCCGGCATGATGTACCTCATCATGACACACATTGGAACGGCGTTTATCCTGGCATCGTTTCTTGCACTCTTTGTTCAGACGGGCAGCCTCTCGTTTGATTCATTTAGAAATCATGCTCTGCCCATGCCGCATTACATAAGAGACATCGCATTTATCCTTGCATTTATCGGATTTGGCGCGAAGGCCGGTCTTGTTCCTCTGCACATCTGGCTTCCAAAGGCACACCCATCTGCTCCAAGCAACATTTCTGCCCTAATGTCTGCTGTAATGGTTAAAGTCGCGATTTATGGCCTCGTCAGAACTACGTTTGATTTTGCCGCACCAAGCACTGCAGAGGATGTCTGGTGGGGGGTAACCCTCATCATTGCTGGCTCTGCGTCAAGTATCATCGGCATACTCTATGCAGCGGTAGAGAATGACATTAAACGCGCGCTGGCGTACAGCACCATCGAAAACGTTGGCGTAATTGTGCTGGGCATTGGCATATCTGCAGTCTTTCAGTCATTCCACCTCGCATCGCTGGCAGCTTTTGCGCTCCTTGCTAGCATGTACCATTCGCTAAACCATGCGACGTTTAAGAGCCTGCTTTTCATGGGAGCCGGCTCTGTAGTTTTTAGCACGCACACAAAAAACATCGAAAAGCTGGGCGGGTTGATAAAAAAGATGCCTTGGACTGCGCTGCTCTTTCTTATTGGAGCCATTGCCATCTCGGGGCTTCCACCACTCAACGGCTTTGTAAGCGAGTGGCTTCTGCTGCAGTCATTTCTCTCATCGTACCACATACCCAGCCTGGCGCTGCAGGTTCTGATTAGTCTTGCCGGCGTCGTCATAGCGCTTACTATCGGATTAACCCTTGCCACTTTTGTCAAGATTTTTGGAATCACATTTCTTGCAAGGCCACGATCCGAGGCTGCAAAGTCAAGCCATGAGGTGCCAAGAACAATGCTCGCGGGAATGGCAATGACCGCCGCAATGTGCGTCATTCTTGGGATAATGCCGGTTATCGCTACAAGCCTTATCTCCAACTCCTTTCGTCTAGATGGCAATCAACTGCCACAAACGCTGTCCCCCTTTGCCGCTCTTGCCGCACCGGCTGGTGCATCTTCCAACATGTCGCCTGGTTCGCTTGCTCTGATGCTTGGCTGTGTAGGGGCATTTGCAATCGGAGTCTTCTCGATCGGAGGACGAAAAACGACCAGAAGAATCTATAGCACCTGGGACTGCGGCTTTGAAGGACTTGACGAGAGGATGCAGTACACCGCCAGCGCGCTTTCACAACCAATACGAGTTATCTTCAGGACTCTTTACAAGCCCTACAGCGATTCAGAGGTCAGTTACTTCTCAGAGTCAAACCATTACCTGAAAAAAAATGCCAGAGTGGAGGTCTACACAAGGGACTTGTTTGACGATCTATTCTACCGGCCTGTTACTAGGGCGACGATTGCAGTACTTGATGCTGTCCGCAAGATGCAGACTGGCAAGATAAACGCTTACCTCATGTATATCATGATCGCGCTCATTGCCTTACTCGTGTATGCCGGAGTGAGCCGCTGAGATGCTCGAGTCTCCAAGTTTGTTCGGATATTTCATTGGGGCGGTTCAGGCATTGACACTGGTCGTTCTTGCTCCGCTGTTTACCGGCATTATGCGCAAGGTCAAATCCAGAACACAAAAAAGAATTGGAGCAAGCGTACTCCAGCCGTACTATGACCTTGCAAAACTAAACCGGAAGGATGAAGTAGTGTCAGACCAGAGCTCCTGGATCTTTCGCTTTGCGCCGATAGTTATCCTGACCTCTACTGCAACGGCTGCGGTTTTTGTTCCGGCCTTTCTGCCATCCAGCCCGTTTGGCATTGCAGGCGACATCCTCGTCGTGTTAGGTTTGTTTGCACTTGCAAGGTTTTTTACAATTCTTGCCGGCCTTGATGTTGCCAGCTCTTTCGGGGGACTTGGGGCAAGCAGGGAAATGACGATCTCCGCAATAGTGGAGCCGGCGTTATTTCTCACCATCTTTGTGGTTTCTCTTAACCTGGGCGGGACCAACCTATCAACCATAGTTAGCGCATCTTCCGCACAGTTTGCTTCAGGCGTCATCATCCTCCCAAGCATGCTCTTTGCCCTGATAGCGTTCTTTGTAATAATGATGGCTGAAACGGGGAGGATTCCATTTGATAATCCTGCAACCCATCTAGAGCTAACAATGATTCATGAGGCGATGGTCCTGGAGTACTCTGGAAGAAGCCTTGCGATGATCCAGCTCTCGCAATCCATCAAGCTGGCTGTTCTCATGACCATATTTGTAAACATCTTCGTACCAGCCGGCATGTCCACAGCGGCTGGCGGCGCATACGCGGCAGTAGGAGTTGTAGTCTTTGTTGTCAAGCTGGCGCTTGTTGCGGCAATGGTCGCATTTACGGAGACAAGAGTTGCAAAATGGAGGTTCTTTAGGCTTCCTGACTTGTTGGCAGTTGCGATTGCAAGCTCGATGTTGGGCATTATCTACTTTTACTTTTGGAGATAGAGTGTTTTGGCATTACCTCAACCTGACCTGCTAACAATGTCGGCTGCAGCACTCTTGATAGCCACATTTGCTGTAATAGTGCGGAGGGGCTTTTTAGACTGGCTTAGCGGATATCGCTACCAATCCCTTGTCCTTGCTGCCGTGACTGCTGTCATTGGATACATGACCGGCGTATGGGAGATCTATATTGCGGCTGTACTGACCCTTGTCATAAAGGCAATAGTCATACCAAAGGTACTCCTGCGCGTTACACAGAAGATAAAGGGCAACCTCGGCGAGTTCAACCCATACATCAGCTTGCGAGCTTCGGTGATAATCTCTGCCTTTCTTGTCGTCTTTGCGTACGCTCTTGTTGGAGAAACATTTGCCACGTCAAAACTTGATAGCGTGGCAAAGAACTACCTGCCCGTTGCCCTTGCGCTGTTCTTTATCGGCCTATTTGCCATGGTGAGCAGACGAGTCGTACTTAGCCAAGTGGTAGGTCTGTTGATTATCGAAAACGGGCTCTTTCTCTTCACCGCCTCGCTGACTCACGGATTTTCACTATTGATAGAGGTAGGAATTTTTGCAGATATTCTCATTAGCGTGCTTATCTCGGCGATCCTGCTTTCGAGGATTAGCCAGACATTTGACTCGCTTGACATGGGCAAGATCGAGCAATTGAGAGATGATTGAAATGACATTTGGCCTAACCCCACTAATTGATGCAGGCTCGCCATCAGGTCTCCTAATTCTAACTATGCTCTTAACCCCCGCCGTCGGGGCCATTTCACTGCTTGTAATTCGCGGCAAGCGCGCTATTGAACTTGTCACGCTTGTATGCGCAGGACTTGTGGCGATCGATGCCCTTGCTCTTGTCTCCGACGTCTTGGCAGAAAATCATGCCTCCGCGTTTGGCCAAATATTTTACCTTGACTCTTTCGGTGCTCTTGTACTCATGCCAATAGCAGGCATCGGCTTTGTCTCTGCTCTTTATTCGATAAGCTACATGAGCAAGCAGTACGAACGCGGCATGATAGACGACAGGCAGCTCCGGCGGTACTACCAGGCCCTTAACGTATTTGTCTTTACGATGCTCCTTGTCCCAGTATCGAACAATCTTGGGATAGTTTGGGTTGCCATAGAGGCAACAACCCTCGTCTCCGTGCTCCTCATTATGCTCTACACCAAAGAGGGCGCGATTGAAGCGTCGTGGAAGTACCTGGTAATTGCGACCGTCGGGCTCTCGTTTGCGCTATTTGGCATCGTCTTCTTTTATTATGCCAACTCTGCAGTTACGGCGAACGCCGACTCAGCGATGAACTGGACTGACATGGCCTTGAATGCGAAAGCGCTGGATCCAAACATCGTCAGGATAGCCTTTGTGTTTGTCTTGATAGGCTTCGGCACCAAAGCCGGTCTTGCCCCGATGCACAGCTGGCTTCCCGACGCACACAGCGAGGCGCCCACACCCGTGAGTGCACTCCTCTCCGGGGTTCTACTCAACTGTGCCATCTACGTCATCCTCCGCTTCCATATCGTTAGCATGGGCTCACTTGGTCAGTCGTTCTCCAGCCTCCTCCTGATTGTCCTCGGTATAGTCTCCGTTGCAATTGCTGCCGCATCGATTTACTTCCAGAAGGACATGAAGCGAATGCTCGCATATTCGAGCATTGAGCACATGGGAATTATTTCGGTAGCAATGGGTTTTGGCGGGTTTCTTGGCATCTATGGCGGTCTGCTTCACATAATAAACCACTCCTTGGCCAAGCCGCTGATGTTTTTTGCAAGTGGGACGGCTAGCCAAAGATACGGGACAAAAGCTATGGCAAACATCAGAGGCGTTATCCAGACAGCGCCTGCCCTTGGAGTCTTGCTGCTGATAGGCGGGCTTGCAATCGCCGGCATGCCTCCCTTTAACATATTTGTCAGCGAGTTTCTAATACTCACATCTGGGTTTGCATCAGGCCAGTTCCTTGCGAGCTCGGTGCTGATCGCCCTTCTAGTTTTGATTTTTGCAGGATTCATGCTTCATATTATCCGCATGGTCTTCGGCAAGCCAGCCGGTTCTCTCAAAGCTTCCCCAACGGAAAGCATTGAAGAAAGCAGATCCGGAAGCAAGAGCTACATGTTAGCAATTCTGCCCATGGCTATTCTTGCGGTATTTATCGTGGTCTTTGGGTTCTATGTCCCGCAGCAAATTCATACGCTTGCAGTAAATGTCTCACAGATCTTTAACCAGACCTCAGCGCTACCGAGCCCAACTGCCTTTGGGGGACCAAAGTGAAACTAACTTGAAAGAAAGCGGCGGTGTAATTTCAGAAAGCCTGATGTCAACTCTGGAGGCTCTTCCGCAGGAAAAAATAAAAAAAATACAGCTGTTAAACGGAAACGAAATCCACGTAAAAGTTTCAGAGGCTCAATATGTTCCAGAGATCTGCAATCATGTACAGAATGCATCTCGTTCAAGGCTTGTAATGATGATATGCAGCGACGAACGCCAGCTGGGCCTTGGCTTTGCGCTTAGGCACGTCTTTGAGGCAGAAGGGAGGGATCTTTTCATATTTGTGACCTCTCAATGCGCGCAAAGCGGACCGGATGGCGCAGAACAAGCCCCTTCATTTCCCAGCGTCGTGCTTCAAATGCCCTCAGCCGCTCTTTATGAAAGAGAGATAAAAGACATGTTCGGGCTGTCACCAGAGGGCAATCCTGATACCCGGCCTCTTGTACTTCATGAACAATGGCCCAGAAATCGCTTTCCTCTCCGGAAGGACTTTGAACTTTGCAGCAAGGCCGATAGGGTCGCCGGACAAGAATACAAGTTTGCCAAGCTCGAAGGTGAAGGAATATGCGAAATTCCGGTTGGCCCGGTTCATGCAGGCATAATTGAGCCCGGCCACTTTAGGTTCAGCATACGGGGTGAAAATATTCTCAATTTGGAGACGAGGCTGTACTATACTCACAAGGGAATTGAAAAAAGAGCAGAAAGCATGACGTTGGAACAGGCAGTCCTTCTTAGCGAGAGGATCTCTGGCGATGAGGCGGTCGCAAACTCGTTGGCGTACTGTCAGGCCATTGAAAAGCTGGGGGGCGCCAGAGTTCCCGAACGAGCACTCCTCATAAGAACACTTTGCGCTGAGATGGAACGAACATACAACCACATTGGGACCTTGGCAGGCATGACTACCGACGTAGGCTTTTCATTTGGAGCAGCGAGATTGAATATCCTGAAAGAGAGAATGATGTCTCTAAACGAGCAAGTGAGCGGGAGCCGGTTGCTCTTTGGAGTTAATAGACTTGGCGGCGTCGGAATTGATGTCTCAGACGAGGTCGGGGAATCATTAGAGCAGTCGCTCGCAGCGTTGCTAGATGACTTTAACCGCGTATTATCGATGTTGAAATCAAAATCCTCCGTTACAGATAGACTGAGAAACACAGGCACAATTCCAAAGCAGGTTGCTGTAGACCTATCCCTGGTTGGTATCGCGGCCAGATGCGCTGGAATCGACGTTGACACAAGGCGTGATCATCCTTATGCAGCTTACCCGACGCTGCAAATAGATCTTAACCATGATTCGCCCCAAAACGCTACGAGGTACAGTGTGGAGATGCAGAAAAGAGTGGGGGATGCACTGTCGCGCTTTGACGTAAGAGCGGAAGAAGTGGTCGATTCGATACGCATAGCGCGGGGAGTTGTGTGCAGACTTCTTAAAAATGCAGAGAAAGACCTAGTTGACGAAAAGGCGTGCATGAAACTAACGCCCTATAGCCATGCGCTCGGATATGCCGAGTCACACAGGGGACAGACTCTTCACTGGGTTGAGATTGGGGGCAACGGAAGTTCTCTCTTCCGGTACAAGATAAGGACCGCCTCATTTTCTAACTGGCCTGCAATAGAACAGGCAGTCTTGAGCGATATCATTCCGGATTTCCCTCTCGTTAACAAAAGCCTGGATCTTTCATACTCGGGAAACGATCTGTAATGCTTGGAAGAAAGTATATGCGCAGAGAGGATGCTGGAAACCGAAAACTAAAGAAAAAAGCGGAGCAGGCCGGCAACACGAAATATCCGAATTCGAGCCTTGCTCGGGACATACTTGGCAATGGGATTGAAACGTTGCAGGAAGACATCGCAAATCTCAAAGCCGCCGAGAATTTTAGAGGGAGCATATCGCTTGAAGTGCCAACGGGTGACGGAATTCAAGGCAAGTTCTATGATAAGTACCGCATCTGTGCAGAGGAATGCCCAAGCGAGGCGATAAACCTCTCAGAACCTGTATCCGAAAGTCGAATGACAGTCGACACTGGCAAGTGCATTTTGTGCGGAAGGTGTCAGGATCTGGCGCCCGAATTATTTAGAATCAAAAGCCAGCCTGTCAATCCAGTCAGAAGGAAGTCAGAGCTGATACTGTATGCTCCTGGCACCAATTTGCCTGACTCACAAGCTGACCCAGGCTGTGAAGCAGTCGGTGAAAACCTCAGGAGCAAAGTCAACAAGATACTTGGAAGGTCTCTCGCAGTTAGAGAAGTGGATACGGGGTCATGCAACGGTTGCGAGGTTGAGATAAACGCCTTGAACAATCCAATCTACGACATTGAGAGGTTTGGTATACACTTTGTTGCCTCTCCACGCCATGCCGACGTCCTCTTGGTGACCGGTCCTGGCTCACGCAACATGGAGATTGCTCTTAGACGCACGTATGAAGCCACACCTGACCCAAAGATTGTCATCGCCGTGGGTGCCTGCGCATGCAGCGGCGGAATATTCGGAGACACCTATGCCACTTCAGGTGGAATCGAAAAAATTGTTCCTGTAGATGTGTTTATTCCTGGCTGTCCTCCGCGACCACAGGCACTATTGTACGGATTGCTTTTGGCTTTAGACAGGATAAAGTCCAAAACGCATAAGGATTGAATAATTGTCTGGGCTCTCTAATTCCGAACATGATGTCTTGATTGATGCGAGAATATCGAGAAAGCAATCAGCTCATAGTGTAAATACGGGTTCGAACGCGGGCCCGTCGGGATTCGAACCCGAGACAGCCGGATCTCTTTCTTGGAGGATAAAAGTCCGGTACTCTACCTGGCTGAGCTACGGGCCCAAGAGAGTAACGATACGCAATCAAGTGCAGTAATTTAATGTTATGACCCTGCATGCAATTGTCGCCGGCCAATGCCGAAAACTTGTTTGTGGCTGAAGCAATTCAAAACAAGCAGGTTTATCTAGCGAGCCGCATTTTAATGAGTGATTATGGTCGACCTGATTTATGGCCGCGGAATAACAGAACTTGTCCGTGAAATTCCATTTTACACTAGCATTTTCAAAAAGATTGCCTTCTACAGGCTATTTCACACAAAGGCGCCCATGTACGGCTCGGTCGACGTAAACAACATCTGCAACCTCCACTGCACCCACTGCTACTGGTGGCTCAACAGAAAGAACGAGGACGACCTGACAGCCGATGACTGGCGCCGCATCATCCGCGAGGTCTTTAACAAGCAGCACATCTTCGTAACTACGCTGGTCGGAGGCGAGCCCACGCTGAGACCCGACATTATCAAGGTATTCTGTGACGAGATGCCAAGGAGGGTTTGCGTCGTTTCAAACGGCACGTTCCCGCTGCCAAGGTTCGACAACCTTTACTTTTACTGGATTTCCATGGACGGCACCGAAAAAATCCATGACAGCATCCGCGGCGAGGGATCGTATGCCAAGACGCGCAAGAACATCCTCGACTACATTGCCGGCCCGCCTAGGCACGGAAAGGCAGCCTACAAGGACATCTGGATCACCGTAACTATAAACTCGCTCAACTATCCCACTGTCGAAGACCTGGTCGAGGAGTGGCAGGGCAAGGTCAACAAGATAGGCTTCCAGTTCCACACGCCTTTCTTAAAGGGTGACCCTCTCTGGCTGCCATTTGGAAAGACTCGCGATGAAGTGGTTGACAAGATAATCAGCCTGAAGAAAAAATATCCCAACTTTGTGATAAACGCTCCAAAGCAGATATCCCTCATGAAAGGCAACTGGGGGGGAGTTGGAACCACTCCCGTTCAGTGCCCCTCATGGGCTATTCTCTCCATGGATCACATGGGCAGAATAAAACAGCCATGCTGCATCGGAAGCGCCGACAGCAAGGCCATGAAGCCAATATGTGAAGAGTGCGGGCTGGGCTGTTACGCGATCCTAGTCGCCCAGGGAATAATGGGCAACTGAGAGCAAGAGAAAGAGTCGCGATTCCGGCAGAACTAGCTAAGCTGCCACTTGCTGGGGAGTGCCGCTATAGCCTGAATCTCTCGCGTCCACCGGATTATGCGCCCTGACCTCTGTGTCGTTTCCAGCAGTGCTAGCCCGAGCCGCCGAAAGTTTTTCTTTTTGAGTCGCCATCCACTGCTTTAACATCATTCCAAGCAACCTGTCCGAGAGCAGCGGCGCGTTCATCCTGATCTCCGGAACGGTAATCTTGTTAGCCTCAAAAAGAAACATAATGTCCTCGACTGAGACTGAATTTTCCTTCATCATTTTTGCAAGCTCATTTCGCGGCGTGTACAGCAGCTCCATCTTCCTTGGTCGTTCAAGTTCCATAGTCCTGCTACCAAGAGTGCGTTAAAAAGCATGTTGAAAGGACGTTCTACTTGTAGGAACTAGAGAATTCAACATGTACAAGACTTGGTTGGCATCTATTGCAATTACACGATCTCACGAGCAGTAGCTCCTTATCCAACGCGCCACAGAACTTGCCTCTTCCTCTGTGTTAAAGAAGTGCGGTGATGCCCTGATAGCCTTTATGCTTTGATCGCCCGGGCCGATTATCCCGACCTCCCTGTCGGCTAGAACGACTCCGTCGCGTTCGAGCCGCTTGACAACGTCCGTGGAGTCGAGCTCAGGAATAGTAAATGATACGATCGATGTGCGCAGCTTCGGATCCTCCTGCCCGTAAAATTTCACTGAAGGAATGCTGGCAAGCTCATCGCGCAGGGCGCGTGCAACAGCCGCGTTCTTTGCTCTGATGTTCTCGATGTTGAGCCTCAGTACGTACCTCAGGGAGGACTCAAGGCCGGCGGCGCCGGGGTAATTGCGAAATCCTGCCTGAAGTCTGGCTGGCATTTCGGCATATGCGATATTGTTTCCATCAGACAGCATCGCATTTTCGCCTCCTGTCCTGTCTGGCAGCAGGAATTCCGAGGCTTCCTTGCTACAGTACAAGACTCCGATCCCTGACGGCCCCACCAGCCACTTGAAGCCGGGAAAAGCCATGAACTGGCAGCCAATCTTCTTGACATCAATCTCTACAGCGCCCGCGGTCTGCGCCGCATCTATGCAGAACAGACAGTTGTTCTCGCGGGCGACTCTTCCCACCTCTTCCACCGGAATTATCGCACCAGTATTGTAAAGCGCGTGGCTCATGGTGACAAGCCTTGATCCCTTGCAAGCCTTTTCAAATTCCGCCATGTCAAAATATCCTGTCTGCCGGTCGGAGATTTGAAGTTCTTCCAGTACCGCGCCAGACCTTGCCGACGCCGCGACCCATGGGAAATAGTTTGCATGATGCTCGTGCCTTCCCCCTCGCACAACTATCCTGTCGCCCTTTTTCCAGTTCATCCCATTTGCGACCATGTTCAGCCCTTCGGTGGTACTCTGGGTAAAGATTACCTCGCTCTTGTCGCAGTTTATCAGATATGCGACCCTTGTGCGCAGTTCTGAGAGAAGTGAACTGATGTACTCGGAAGTGTCGGCTGAATCGGGCCCGTCAATCGAGCATTTTATCATAAAGTCTGTTGTTGCCTTGATGGTCGAGAGTGGCGTAGGTGCAACCGCCCCATTGTTCATGTAAATAGTCTTTTTAGTCACGGGGAAGTCCGACCTTATCTGATTCTCGTCGACGCCGGAATGAAAATCAGGTCCTGAATTTGCGTTGAAGCCTGTCATCTGTTATATGTCTCCGTGCCGGAATATGCTCTCAAGTGGACTTTCGCGATGTGCTTTCATCAGGCGGCTTAAATACGCTGACTTTTTCCGATCCGGTAGCGAAGGTCCTGTGCACATCCGCGGCTGCAATCCAGTTTGGCCGGACACTCTATTTTGACCTGGACACAATGTTTGCTGCCTACGTCGGCGCCGGCCTTATCGAACCGGGGTCCACGATAAGGGCCGACATTCTGCTCCCTTCAAAGGGCAGGTTCATGGAACTTCTAAAGGCCGGACTGGAGATGGCGTCTTGCCAAAAATACTCGCTTGTGGTTTTCGACTCTCTGAACGGCTTTTACAATCTGTATGACGTCTCGTCAGGCGGGACGGGCCGGGCCAGCCATCTGTTGAGCATCGTAGTAATGATGCTTGTCAGGCTAGGAATCGACTTTGGCATCCCTGTACTTGCCACAAGCATGCTGCGCTTCAGAAAAGAGCGGGGGTGGATACGGTCGCCGGGTGCAAGGCGCCTCATCAATCGAAGCAGCATGACGGTGCTAAATGCAAGACGACTGGCAAAGGAACCAGAAGCCGCAGGCGAACCGGTCCAGGAAGAAGTCCAGGTCGAAATAGAGAGGCACCCCTCAATCCCGCAGGGTACAATTTATCCGTGCGACGGCGTTTCTATAACTTTGCGCTGACCAGGAAGTAGCCAATCATCAAGGCAACGCCGAGCACCGCAAAGCCGGCCACCAAAAGACCCTGCTGCGATTTGGGGTTATTTGACCTGCCGGACTGGTAAAGGACATAGAGTCCAGCCATTCCCATAAACAATATTATCGTGATGGTGATGGTCTCGCCCAGAGTCTGGACGTTCCTTGAGGGAACGATGAATGTTCTCAGGTTCTTGCCTTCTATAATTGCGTTGACAAGACCTGATGCCAGTGCGAAGAATATTGCCAAGTAAATGACGGCAGCTACGCTGATGTACTTGTATGCGCCCTGAAGCATTATCCCAAAACCCGCCCTGCGTGTGCTGCGACTCCAGCAAGTTCAAAATACGTAGTAGAAAGCGATAAAGCGCGAACTGACCCTTTAAAGCTCATGGTAACATGACAAGCGAGCCAGACGAAGGTATTAAAAGGTTACCAGACGAGTGAAAAAGACGCGATAATGCACCGGGCGCCATGAATCCCATGGATTCTTGCGGAATCTAGCGTTGGGAGTCGCCGGTAGCATTGGAGAAACCGCGCAAAGCTCTAAGGAATGTGATGATAAGATAGGTACATGTCCGACCGCAAGTGCATAATCTGCTCCCGGCCACTGCCAAGTCCACAGGCCAGTAATCCGGATGCAGTCCCGGAAGGGTACTGCGTATATCATGCCCAGGCGTACTCGGGTCTCCTCTCCCACTATCGCACTTGGGCTGAAGCCTACGGCAAGCTGCCATGGAAAGAATATCTGTCGAGGATAGTCGAGCAAAACGAGACAGGCTCATGGATAAGGGAAATCGCCGAGGCGGAATTGAAAAAAGCCCAAAAATAAAGATAAAGCGCCCGCGTGGCGGGCCAGGATAGGTTTTGCTGGTTCTATGAAGTGTGCCGGGGCCGGCGCATTACATGTCCATTCCGCCCATGCCACCCATACCTCCCATTCCACCCATACCGCCGCCTGGTGGTCCTGGTGGGCCGGCTGACCTGCTTGAGGCGATGACGTCGTCGATCCTGAGGATCATCGAGGCTGCCTCGGTTGCGGACTTGATAATCTGCTCCTTGACGGCTAATGGCTCTACAACGTCCAGCTTGGACATGTCGGTGACCTTTCCGCCGCGTGCATCAATCCCTGTCCACTTGTTGCCCTTGCTCTGCTTTGCTCGAAGCTCTGTCAGCGTGTCTATCGGGTCCATGCCTGCGTTCTCTGCCAGAGACAGAGGTATGACCTCAAGTGCCTCTGCAAACTTTTGGGCAGCCAGCTGCTCTCGGCCCGAGAGTGTGCTTGCCCATTCTGTAAGGCGTGCGGCTGCGTACGCCTCGGGTGCTCCGCCTCCTGCGACGATTGCCGGCTTTTCAAGCACGTCCTTGGAGACCATGAGCGCATCGTGGACCGACCTGTCAGCCTCGTCGACTACCCTCTGTGAGCCCCCGCGAATCAGAATTGTAACCGCCTTTGGATGCTTGCAGCCTTCGACAAACACCCACTTGTCAGTCTCTACCTTTCTCTCCTCGACTAGGTCTGCACTGCCAAGGTCCTTTGCTGTCAGGTCGTCAAGGTTGTTGACAATGCGTCCAGCCGTTGCCTTGGACATCTTGGTCATGTCGCTTTCCTTTACTCTTCTGACTGCAAGTATGTTTTCCTTGGCGAGGTAGTGCTGGGCAATGTCGTCGATTCCCTTCTGGCATACGACAACGTTGGCGCCACTGTCGACAATTTTGTCGACCATCGACTTGAGCATCTTGTTCTCTTCTTCAAGGAACATTTTCATCTGATCCGGCGAGCTGATGTTTATCTTGGCGTCAAACTCGGTCTTTTCAATCTCAAGTGCAGAGTTTATGAGGGCGATCTTGGCCTTCTCGATGCGCTTTGGCATGCCGCCGTGGACGACTTCCTTATCGAGCACTATGCCCTTGATTAGCTTGGTATCGCGGATGGAGCCTCCTGCCTTCTTTTCGACCTTGATGTCGTCAATGTCAAGCCTAAAACCTGATTCGGCCTTTTCCGACACCGCGATTGCAGCGTTTACAACGATCTGCGCAAGGTCGTCGGCCTCCCTTGAGACCAGCTTGGTCTGCATTGAAGTCCGTGCGATTCTAATCAGCTGATCCTTCTCGTTTCCCTCAACTCTCATTGCAATGCTGTTCAAAACCTCGATTGCCTTCGTAGCGCTCTTTCTGTATCCGTCAACGATAATGGTCGGATGAACGTCTTTGGCAATGAGTTCCTCGGCCTTTTCAATGAGCGCGCCTGCCAGGACGACTACCGAGGTTGTCCCGTCGCCAACCTCGTTGTCCGTGGCCTTGCTTATCTCGACCATCATCTTTGCCGCCGGGTGCTGCACGTCTATCTCCTTGAGTATCGTCGCTCCGTCGTTTGTTATTGTCACGTCGCCCAGAGTATCCACAAGCATCTTGTCCATTCCTCTTGGTCCAAGG
>JBDUUL010000014.1 GCA_039938515.1 Nitrososphaera sp.
CCGGGCTTCCGTCAATTCCCTGGAGAAATGCAAGCGGGGCATAGACTATTGCAAAGAGAACCTCAAATGCCACGGTTACTATGATAAAATCGACAAGCCATGCCCAGAACCTTGTGGACCACCTGGCTAAGGTGATTTCAGTTATGCCATGTGTCGTATTGTCGGGCGTGGGATTCGTATTCACATGCAACATAGTGTCCGATTGATATTATAACTTGCGGAACGCATTGTCTTGCACTGCAGACGGTCAAGGATTTCAGAATAAAGTTATACCACCAGCTGCCTCATTACAGCGTACTTTTGTATTGCGTTCGAAATGCAGGGCGAATGCGAACACATTCTTCCGGCACTGAATGGGAACCAATAGTTGTATACTCGAGTACCCGGAGAAGTTCTTTCATCTTTGTTTCGGGCACCCGGCAGCAAACAATGAAGGCTGATTGAGACTAACTTCAGACTGTGAAAAGTTCGCAGCTATTCCTTTCTTAATGTCAGCCGATCAACGAAATGTATGTAACAACTAGAGTAACCTTACACCATGCTAAATAGTTCGCACCCAATCTTACCTTCGAATGCTAACAATAAAGTCGATGCAATATCAGTGCGCATTCTGTGATAGCATTTTTTCTTCGCTTGATAACTTTGGCAAACACAACTTGCTCACGGGCCACAAGCGGTTTTATGCCAAAACGCACCGTACAAGTTTGAAGAAAATATTTCAGCTGGTAGTCCGGCGCAATTAAGCAATCGCCGTTAATCCTTGAAGTAACGCAGAGTATTGCCGGAGTCGACCAAGCAGTGATCGCAAACCAAGTCCTGAAACCCAGAACCCCTAACTCATCTTATAAGGCCGAAACAGCTGATTTAAGCAAACAGCAGGTTAGCGAGCAGATGATTTGTCAAGATTGTCATACAATTCTATTTGCCGATAACATTTCTTTCAGCACTGCTGCATTGTTGTGCTCAGTATCCTTGGCAGAATAAAGCAGAACTACTCTACCTCTTTCCGCCTCCATCTCCTTTAATTGGTGGAGCAATCCTAGCTTCAAGCTATCCTTTCTAATTTCTTCCTTGTACTTTGTCCTAAATTTTTCCCATTTCTTTGCGTCGTGTGAAAACCACTTTCTTAGCTTGTCGCTTGGAGCTATGTCCCTGAACCATACGTCTATTTTCAACTTATCTTTGGGTATGCCACGTGGCCAAAACCTATCAACAAGCACAGCTGCTTCGTTATCTGCCTTGACATAGCCGTAAGCTCGTGCTAGTGTAATCGTAGACTTTCTAGCGCTCTATCAGTTCAAAAATGTGTCTATAGTACTTTGACGGCAACAACTATCAAAAGGCTGAGGCTGCTTTTTTCAGGCGTTGGCTGCGGAATGCTAGCTCGTTTGCGAGGTCGTTAAGAGTTGGCGAATTTTCATTTGACTCGCTTTTGGTCAATTGCCCCTTGTTTGGTTTAATTGCAAAGGCAATTCGAGTATGGGATTATCCTATCTGCTTATTGCGTTTAGTTTTGATTACGGTGATGCCAAGTTTTGATCGTGCTATTGCTGCTTTAGAAATGCAGTCAGATGCATATTGTTCTTCACTGGGCTCATACCAATTTGACAGCAGGGAGCGGCCCCTCAGATTTGGGCCGGATTTAGACATTCAATCGCAATTCTACAGCTCTTGACACATAAACCCACCGGGATTGCTCAGACATTGGTGTGTAAGGCATTCATGGTCGAGCAGGTATTAGTTTATACTTGATCACGAGCTCACATTAACTATGCGAAAGGTTCTGATCGCGGTCGTTGTGGTGGCTGCGCTTGTCCTCATAGTGGGCCTGGCAGCCAATGCTGCAGTAGCCAAACAGCAGGTGGCACAAGCTAGCAGGGTAGGCAACTCGACGGTTGTCAACTATTACAATCATAACCCGTACGGTTATCTGCCATTTTATTACCTCTGGTATCAGCCATATCCATTTTACGGTGGTGTATATCACGATAGCAATACCTACAGCGGAAATGCTCCTCCCGGAGCGTCAACTGAACCAAGCCCGAAGGGAGGTTCCGACGTGGGTGGCGAGTCGATAACAAATGACTATGGTTCTTCAACGCCCGGCAATAGCATGTCCGGAAAAGGTGGGAGTGATATTGGAGGCGAGTCTGTGCAGGGATCTGCACCTCCGAGCCCCAGTATGTCAGGCGGAGGGGGAACTGATACGGGCGGCGAATCTGCAACCGCAGGTTCTGGCGGATCAAGTGACTCTGGAAGCTCTGGCGGTTCTGACAGTTCCGGCGGCGACAGCGGAGGCAGTTCAGGCGGCGGTGGAGGAGACTCGGGGGGCGAATAGATGGTCATTAATCTGGTGTACGACATTGATCGGGTTACCCGCGCTGCCGCCGACGGACACTATGATGCAAAGGGGCTGCAGATAAGCGCGTCCGGCGCCTGGAAGTACCCGTCAATTATGATGCTGATTAAGCTCTTGGAACCGATACTTGCCAGCGACGAGCTCAAGGATATCGAAGGAAATGCCAAGATAACATCAGACCCCGTAGTAAACGGGATTGGCAGGATTCGCCTTGAAATCGAGTATAAACAAAAGAATCCCCCGTCGGTATCCAGCACTAGATGACTCCTAGCCGATTAATTCATGTTTGAGGTACGCTGGAACGGGGTAGACCTTAAGCTGACAAAATGGACATGACCGGTTTAGCGACAGAGCGTGCCATTCATGTAATCCACATAGGAAACTATCACTTTTGAAACTTTCAACCACTGGTGAGACAGTACAACAAGCAGCTATTACACTGTCAGGCCGACTCGGAATATCTTATTGAATGCGTTTTATACGCGATAGCAGAATAGTTAACCGTCTTTCTATCAAGTGGGTAGAATTTAGCTCGTCCTGGCAAGAAGAATAGTGCGGGGGGTGGGATTTGAACCCACGAATCCCTAAGGAACAGGGTTGTAGGAACCACTCCCGGTTCGTTCTAAGCTTCGCACCTTCATGCCACTAGGCAAAAAGGACCTGCGCCGTTGACCGGGCTTGGCAACCCCCGCTTGATTCAGCTTCCGCCTGCTGCCAAATTTATTGTTATATATTGTGCGAAGCTATCT
The DNA here is from genome assembly GCA_039938515.1 of Nitrososphaera sp. NCBI lineage: Archaea > Thermoproteati > Nitrososphaerota > Nitrososphaeria > Nitrososphaerales > Nitrososphaeraceae > Nitrososphaera > Nitrososphaera sp. Next base: position 3,109 of record JBDUUL010000014.1, read on the forward strand.
GCAAACAGGTGCAGCAAAAAGGCGAGCAGAACGGACCGAGGCTGTTTGGGACAAACGGCGTAAGAGGCGTGTACGGGTCAACGATTAACCACCATTTGGTCATAGACCTTGTGCGTGCGCTGGCCAGTTACTTCAGGAATGGTCCGATAGTTGTGGGCTATGACGGTCGGCATTCCAGTCCGACAATTTCAAAACTGGTGAGGGCGACTCTAAATTCTGCCGGAATCCGGACGGCCGATGCGGGACTGTTGCCGACTCCATGCCTTCAGTTCGCAGCAAAGAAACTCGGTTACAGTGGAGGCATCATGGTCACCGCGTCGCATAACCCTCCCGAGTACAACGGCCTAAAGCCCTCCGGAGCAGACGGGGTAGAAATATCGAGAGAGGACGAGCTGGCTGTCGAGAAGGCGTATTACGATAAGGTTTATCCGCCCGTTCACGCACATGCCGCGACGGATTCTCGGGATGAATCAGTTGTTCCGGCCTACATCGACGCGGCCTTGGCGCTCGTTGATTCGGATAGAATCAGAAATCGCAAATTCACGATTGTGATGGACACCGGCAACGGCGCCCAGGCAGCAGTTGCGCCGCTGATTGCAAGGCATCTCGGCTGCAAGGTGATTGTGGTTAATGGAAGAATCGATGGCGACTTTCCAGCCCGCGGATCAGAACCGCTTGTAACCAACCTTTCGATACTGACAGAGGCGGTGAAAAGTTCAAGGGCCGATCTCGGCGTGGCTTTTGACGGCGACGGCGACAGGAGCATCTTTTGCGATGAAAAAGGAGCTATTCACTGGGGCGATAAAACCGGCGCGCTGCTCACCAGGCACCTCATTTCGACAAGGCATCCTGGCGCGGAGGTTGTTTGCCCGATAAACACCTCCATGGTGCTAGAATCCGTGACTAAAGAGGCAGGCGGAAGAGTGTTTTACACAAAGGTGGGAAGCGTAGAAGTTTCTCGCGAGATGGTTGCAAGAGGCAGCCCGCTTGGGCTTGAGGAGAATGGCGGCTACATGTACGGCCCAATGAATCAGGTGCGCGACGGCGCAATGTCAACCTGCCTTGTCTTAGATATGCTTGCCGCATCTGCTTCGCCATTTTCTGGGCTGGTCGCAGGACTTCCAAGAACATACCAGTTCAAGGACAAGTTCTCTTGCAATTCAAGGGCATCGGTAGAGAGCGTTGTCAGGGCGGTTCTCGGTCACGGCTCGCCGAGAAGGATTGAGCAGATGGACGGGGCAAAAATCTGGATAGACGACGAGAGCTGGGTAATGGTGAGGCCGAGCGGGACAGAACCTCTTATCAGGATGTACGCCGAGTCGACAGACAAATCGCTCCTTGACTCCAAGGTCGAGGAGTACAGGCGAGTTATCGTTTCAACAATCGGCGGGATGCAGGATAGCTAGTTCTTTAGCCTGGACTCGTGGAACGCAGCTGCCATTCTGACGAGCTCCTCATGAATCCGGGTGTCGTCTGAAAGCTCGGGGTGGAATGACGTTCCAATCAGGTTCTTTTGGCGCACTGCAACCGGCCTTCCGTCCAGTTTTGCAATGACCTGTACCCCGCTTCCTACATCAGAGACGGCCGGCGCCCGGATAAAGACGGCCTTGAATGGTGATTTTCCCAACGACGGCATGTCAAGGTCGGTCTCAAACGAGTCGCTCTGGCGCCCAAACGCATTTCTTTCCACCACAATGTCCAGTCCGCCTATCAGCTTCTGCTTGGTCTCGCCCACCACCCTGTCAAACGCCCTGTTCGATAGCATTATCATGCCTGCGCAGGTGCCTAGCACCGGTAGGCCTTCAGAAATCCGCGACCTTATTGCGGGAAGGGAACTGTGAATGGCAGCAAGTGTGCTGATTACCGTACTCTCGCCTCCGGGCAGAATCAGGGCGTCGACGCGTTCTATTTCGTCAGGATAGCGGACCGAAATGACCTCGCCATCCAGGCCGAGCTGCTTCAATGCATTTTGCGCAGCAGCCAGGTTCTCCTCGATGTCACCCTGAAATCCAGCCACACCTATCACGAGTTTGCCAGTGGAAGATGCTGAAGGACGACCGGAAGAATCGCTCATCAGGCGGACTGGCCCCTTTCCTGCATCCGCAGTTCAAGATTCTTTACATCAAGTCCAAGCAGAGACTTTTTCTCGTCTACCATTTTTTGCGCCTCGGCAACTACTTTTTCGTCGTCGTGAAAAGTCGTGGCAAGTACGACGGCGCGAGCGCGCTGCGCGGGATCGTCTGACTTGAAAATTCCAGAGCCGACAAATACGCCGTCGCAGCCCAGGTTCATAAGAAGAGCCGCATCAGCAGGAGTGGTTATTCCGCCCGCGGCAAAATTAACGACAGGAAGCCTTCCAAGCCTTGCCGTCTCCTCTACAATTGCAAAAGAAACCTTGAGCTCCCTTGCGGCCTTCATCAGCTCCTGTTTGTCGCCGTCCTGAAACATTGACCTGATTCGCCGGACCTCGCCATTTACCGCGCGTATGTGGGTGACTGCCTCAGATACGTTTCCTGTGCCCGGTTCGCCCTTTGTGCGTATCATGGCGCAGCCTTCCTCTACTCTTCGCAAAGCCTCGCCGAGGCTCTTGGCGCCGTTCACGTAGGGCGTAGTGAAATCCCATTTCCAGATGTGCCTTTCCTCGTCCGCCGGGGTCAGCACCTCGCTTTCGTCTATCATGTCAACGCCGGTAACCTCCAGCACCCTAGCCTCGTCGGTGTGGCCAATCCTGCACTTGGCCATAATCGGAATGGTAACTGCGTCCATGATGTCTTCAATCACTTTGATGCTGGCTGTGCGCGCAACGCCTCCGGCCTTGCGGACATCATAAGGCAGTTTGTCAAGGACCATGACAGCCACCGCGCCGGCGTCTTCGGCAACTTGTGCCTGCTCCACGCTCGTCACGTCCATAACCACGCCGTGCTTTTGCATATGCGCAAAGCCGCGTTTTAGAAGAGTGGTGCCCCTGATCACCTTGGCGCCATTTCGCTCAGATACCCTGACGCCCTTTGGATCATGCTCGGCTGCCACAAGAGAAATCGTCATGCTCTGATTTTGTCAAAACGCTCTATATAGATATTAGCGTGATTTACCGGTGTGCCGAGATTATCTCATCCAGAGTCGATCCAATGTTGCGCACAATCGGAGGCACCGAGCCTTTTGTCGCATTGGCATCTACCCATGCCATTGTCTTTGTTGTGGAAGAAGGAAGGGCCGAAGTTAGGCTATTGCTGTCACCCGTTGTCCCAAATCCTGCTGAATTTACCAGGTGTACGTCAAGTGAGTACCTGGTGAATTTTGTAGCATTATCCGTTCGCGGATAGTCTGCGTCTGGAATTTGCAAAAAGCCTGTATCAAGAATAAGTGAGTGGAGCCGCGACAGTTCGTCTGAGGTCAGAGCAAAGTCTTTTTCCCGGGGTAACGAGGCATTCTCGTTAAAGCGCATCAACTTGGCCGATCCGTCTGCAGACACGGTCAGCAGGTCCGATGGTGCGCCTGTCTGGTTAAGGACGCTGTTCGGCGAGAAGCCCGACGTGAAGTTCTGACGCCCATAGTCCAGTGTGATGATTACGTCCTGTGAACTGCTCGATGGACTTGCCTGGCCGCCAGGGGAAACCACAGGTTCATTGGTGCCGTTCTTACCGTTAATCCCCGGAAGAAAGACAAGGGCTGCCATAACCGCAACTATGGCAACCATAATGATTACAAACTTGTTTCCGCCTGTAGCCACTTTAGGATCCTGGCTGTGCTGTGCGGATAAAGTTAAGCAGTCCGCCCGCGAGGAGTACCTGCCGCTGCCTTGGTGTAAGGTCGACTTTAAGCGTGATTTTTTTCACGCTTGTACCATTGCCCGCCTCAGCATCGATAGTTCGGGAATCAGATCGGAGCATTTCAGTCACCCCGGCTATGTTAACTAGCGTCTGTTGTGGCAGAGCCTCAAAGTCGGCGCTGTTTGAGAGCTCGAACGGAATTATTCCAAAGTTAATCAGGTTGGCCCTGTGAATCCGCGCAAATGATTTTGCGATCACTCCCTTTATGCCCAGATACATCGGAGCAAGAGCCGCATGCTCCCTGCTTGAGCCCTGCCCGTAATTGTCGCCTCCAACTATAAAGCCGCCTCCCTTCTCCTTTGCGCGCTTGGCAAACTCTGGATCTATCCAGTAAAAGACATACTCGCTTATTGCCGGGATATTACTTCGCAGGGGCAGGATTTTTGCGCCTGCGGGCATGATAGCGTCCGTGCTGATGTTGTCACCAACTCTTATCAGGACCTCGCCTCGCAGAGCCTGCTCCATCGGCTGTCGCAGTGGAAGTGGCTTGATGTTGGGCCCTCGTGCAACCACCACTTGTCCCGCCTGGGAGGTTGGCGCAGGTTCAATGATTCCCGAATCGTCAATGACGTACCTGTCGGGCCATGGGATCGCAGGGTATTCGCCCAGATCCCTCGGGTCGGTGATCTTGCCAGTCACGGCGCAGGCGATGCAGACTTCGGGAGAGGTCAGAAAGACCTTGTCGTCCTTGGTGCCGCTCCGGCCGGGCCAGTTGCGATTAAACGACCTTATCGATATCCAGTCGGTCCCCGGGGCTGAGCCCATGCCGATGCACCCCTGGCAGCCGCTCTCAAGGAGCCGAGCGCCTGAAGCGATAATGTTATAGATTGAACCATCCCGGGCGACCGTCTCAAGCACTTGCTTTGAGCCGGGGTTGATCGCCATTGTTACGTTCGGGTGTATCTTCCTCCCCTTGAGAACATGTGCGACCGTCATGAGTTCAGTATAGCTGGAATTCGTGCACGATCCGATAAGCACTTGCTGGACGTCGGCTCCCTGGACGTCCCGGACCTTCTTCACCGCGTCTGGTGAGCCGGGCAGCGCAATGAGCGGCTCGAGCTCACCCAGGTCAATCTCCATGTCCTCGTCATAGCTGCAGCCCGGGTCTGCCGCGATGCGTGTATAGTCCTGTGGGCGCGCTTGGCGCGTCATGTAGTCGAGAGTGACCTCATCGGACTCAAAGATCGAAGTGGTCGCCCCCAGTTCTGCCCCCATGTTGCAGATGGTTCCACGCTGAGGAATGCCGAAGTTCTTTATTCCATCACCGTAATACTCAAAAATCTTACCTACTCCCCCCTTGACGGACAGCCGGCGGAGCATTTCAAGAATAACGTCCTTTGCGGTCACCCAAGGTCCCAGCTTGCCGGTGAGTTTTACGCCCACGATTTTTGGCATCTTGGTGTAAAAAGGCGCGCCTGCCATCGCCACGGCCACGTCTAGTCCGCCTACACCTATGGCGAGCATTCCTGCACCACCGGCAGTGGGAGTGTGACTGTCAGAGCCGATAAGCAGCCTTCCCGGGACCGAAAACCTCTCCAGGTTTACCTGATGGCATATGCCGTTTCCGGGCTTTGAGTAATGAATGCCGTACCTTGAAGCAAAAGTTTGCAAAAAGCGATGATCGTCGCCGTTTTCAAATCCTGTCTGGAGTATATTGTGATCTACATAGATGGCGGCGTGCTCGACTTTGACCCTCGGAATTCCCATGGCCTCAAATTGCAGGCAGGCCATTGTGCCTGTTGCATCCTGCATCAACACCCTGTCGACCTTCAGGCCAACCTCCTGACCCGGCTCCATCTTGCCTTCCGCTAGGTGAGAGGAAATTATCTTTTGAGCCAGATTGAGCGGGCCGGTTTGCTCATTGTTTCGGTCTGACGATGTGGACGGCACTACTAGATGGTTATGCATGAAGGATATAATATTTTATTCCGAGCCGCCTTTGTCATTGCTTACAGAGAGCGGAAGCTCCTCCCCGACGGCAAGCAGGCTATGGCAACGCGGGCAGGCGGGGGTCTGAGTATCGGGTACATCTATGAGGTCAGAGCCGTCTGAAGGGCACAGCCCGGTAAAGCCGGAGGACAAGACATCTACAGAAATAAACCTCGACTCCAAGGTGCAGCAAAACAGGCGAAAATCAGCAAACTCATCATTTACGTCAGTCAGTACCTGGTCCATTGCAGGGGTGCCTAGCAGATGTCTTGAGGCATAGCCGCAATTCTGGCACGAGTATGCAAAGACCTTCAAGCGCACCTCTGATAATGTATCTCAAGGATAAAAGGCGCTCTATTCTTCTGATAAAGAAATTCTGTCGCCTTAAATACGCTCGCGGGGCTTGAGGTATCTGATTTGAAGCGTTTGCTCAGGGGCTTGGCGGCATTGCTTTTCATTTCATTCCTGTCAAGCGCAACTCCAACCGGGGTAACTGCCGCGGACCAGAGCTTAACCCACAGGCGGTTTGTTATCTATTATGGATGGTATTTTGACGAACACGGGATCCTGCAAAACGTGGTCAGCAGTATCTTGGCGGCAAAGCCTGATCTTGTGATAAGCCCTTACCACACGTCCGACGGCCAGGTCAACATCCGGCCTGACGTAATGAACACGTTTCACAGCAACGGGATCAAGGTGATTGCGTACGTTGCAACAGGTGACGCCAAAAGAGACGTCAACTCGGTTCTAGGCGAAATCAAGTCCGCGCTCAGCGCGGGCGCCGACGGCGTGATGCTCGACGAGGTATCCCTCATGCAGACAGACGATCAGTACTCGTACTACAAGCAAATCTACAACTTTGTCAAGCAGCAGGGTGGAAGCGACAAACTGGTGATTGCAAATCCGGGCAGCGTGCTAGTAGGGGAACGGGTGATGCAGGTAAGCGACATTGTTTCGTTCGAGCACCAGTGGCGCTTTGCCTCTTCCTTGGATTGGTTTTCAAAATATCCTCCCTCGCGTTACATGGGGATTTCCAGCAACGACGTCCTGAACGCTATGGGATATAGAGTCGCGAGCGATGTCGCTTCGCGCGACACGATCGAAGCTTGGAATGACGGCATAGGATATCACTACTCTACGGACACCTACACCGCCCTGCCGCCATGGTTTGGAAGCTACCAGCAATCTTTGGTGGATTATTCGAGCTCCTTTGCAAATACGCACAAGGTCAGCGTCAGGACCTACGATGACTCTGGCCAAGAGATTTCTGGTCTTTGGATCGAGGTCAAGAAGGGAAACTCGGTTATAATGACAGGGTTCAGCCCAGCTGCCTTTAACCTGCCGGATGGAATTTTCGAGATAGGCGCCTCCAGCTATCAGGCCTTTGAATTTTCGAAGTGGAGCGACGGCATGACCCAGCAGTACAGGAGCGTGGATGTCTCTCTGGATCTGGAACTCGGAGCGGTGTATCGGACGCAAAGCCACCTCGTGACCATAGAGAGCCATGATTTGAGCGCAAATCCCATAAGAGGCATGTTTGTCAGGGTGAGCAATGGCGCCACAACGGTAGCCCAGGGTTTTACCCCTTATCAGGTAAAGCTGCAGCCCGGAACTTATGATTTTACTGCCTTAGGTTACAAGTTTTACCAATTCGCCGGCTGGGACAGCCAGTCGCAGGCAAGCAGTGGTTCCGGAGGAAGCTTGACTTTGAACGTCTCAAATGACACGCTCGTCGAGGCGCGGTATGACAACCAGCTGGTGGGCAAGCTGGGCACCGCGGTTTTCAAACAGCAATGCTTTGATAATGGCTACTCGGCTGCGGTTGCCGACGCGCTCCAGCAGGGCGGACCTGTTGCAGGCACGCTTGAACTGTACATGCAAAAAAGTGCAGCATTGGCAGCCTGCGCAGGCTAGCTACAGGCGCCCTATCGAAGTTATCTAGGGATAAGTCTTCAGAGAATTACCGTGTCGCTGCCTCTGGATGCTTCAATGCCGTCTGTTTTGCCTTTATAGAGTTGAGCGCGACGGTAATGTCTGCCAGCCTCTTTCGCAGCGAGATCGTACTGACTTCCGCGGCATCAGCTATGGTCGTCTTTGTTATGTTCTTCAGCCCGCACTCGACGGTTGCCAAGTACAGTGCCGCGGCTGCAAGTACTAGCGGATTCTTGCCCATTACGGCGGTGTGATTTGCAATTTTAGATAGAATGTCACGTGCCTTCCGGGTAACGCGCTCCTCAATTCCGGCCTTGGCGGATATTTTAGTCACGCTTCTATAGGGGTCGCTCATGGGCGGATCAAGTTGCATCTCTTTTACGAGTATCTTGTAGCAGTGATTGCCAAACGGTTTGTCCAGCCCGATCTCCCGGCATATTTCATCCACTGTTCGCGGGATTCTCCTTTCCTTGCAGGCAAGGTAAATCGACGCATAGACAAACCCGGTTATCGAGCGGCCCTTGATCAGGTTCTTCTGCAGGGACTTCCGGTAAAAATAGGCCGCGCGCTCCGCGACCTGCCAGCTCAGGCCCAGAGTGCTGCACACGCGGTTAATCTCCCACGTGGCTTTCTTCAGATTTCTGGAAACCGGCGCGCTGGCGACTGACATCGCGTTGAGTTTCCGCAGCCTGCTGACGGGAATGGGATGAAAGGATCTATTCAGTGACCCAATCTCGTTCGTGCGCTCGCTGCCTGCTGAAAGGCCTGGCTGTGGATTTTCTCGCCTTCTGCCCGATTGGCCCCGCGTTGTACGGCCAGAAGAACCTTCAATGGAATGACTGCTTTCATCCTCTGCCCCGTCGAGCTGAAGCTCGTCACGCGTGTCATGGTCAGGCGACTGCCTCCTGCCTGCTCCGGCTGGCGATTTGAGATTTCCGATAAAGGTTGAAAGTCCCGTATCATGAATTAAAAGAGAAGAAGGATAGCCTACCCTGGCGCGGTCCTCGTCCATTGATGAGAAGTTCCGCCATTCAGGCGACAAAGTTTCAAGCCTTTCTCTCAGCACTATCCCGCACGACCCGCACAGCAGCTCCCCGGTCGAGCTGTCTGTAATGGGAGAGCCCCCGCAGCTGAGGCATAGATCATCCACTAATCCACCGTCTGTCATTGCCAACCGAGAATAAAGTCCGGGTGGTAATAACCCGGAAGCAATAATGATGTTGTCTCGTACTCCTTTGAAATTTATGGAAACTTGATTCTGGCAACCGATTACACAAAATCTGGCCTGGACTGATTGTTACAAAAGCAATGCAGGTACCTTGTATACAATGAATTTATCGACATATCGTTCGATACCAGACGTACTCAAGCGATAAAAGCCATCCAACCAGTCTGCAAATTAGCAGCACATGTGTTCTATTATTGGGATTGTAAGCAAGGAGTCCGTCGCCCCGTTCCTCGTGGAAAGCCTCAGAAGGATGGAGTACAGGGGCTATGACAGCGTCGGGATTGCGACCCTTTCTCGGTCGAGCATCAAAGTTAAGAAGGGAATTGGAAAAGTCGGTCAGGTAAGCAGCAACCTTGATCTCCCTTCCATGGGGGGCACAGTCGGGATTGGCCATACGAGGTGGGCAACCCACGGCAAAGTCACCGATTACAACGCCCATCCGCACCCTTGCTGCACCGACGATATCGCGGTTGTGCACAACGGCATCATCGAGAATTACTCGGGGCTAAAATCAGAGCTTCTCAATCGCAATCACGTATTTAGAAGCGATACTGATACCGAAGTAATCTCACACCTGCTTGAAGAGGCGTATTCCCACTCTGGAGATGTCAAGACTGCTGTGCTTGAAACGGTTGGCAGGCTGCAAGGGACCTATGCATTTGTCGCCCTGTTTTCAACCGGAACACTTGCTTGCGCAAGGATGGACGAACCTCTGGTAATCGGAATGTCGGATAATGCGTTTTACGCGTCAAGCGATGTGCTGGGATTTCTACAGCATACCGATCAGGCAATGTTTCTCGAAAACAGAGACATTGCGATCATTGATGGGTCGGGAGTGCAGGTCTTCGACTTCGGGGGCCGGCCGGTTCGCAGGGAGGTTACCAAGGTCGCGTGGGAACTCGCAGACACCAACAAGGGGGAATTTGCTCACTATACCGCAAAGGAAATCTTTGAGCAGCGATCAAGCGTCGTCTTGGCAACTAGGCAGCCGGCCCACACTCTGGCGTCATTCTGCGACATTATAGGCTCGGCTCAGAAGGTAATTGTCACGGGCAGCGGCACTAGCTACCATAGCTCAGTCCTTATTTCGATGCTCGGCTCCAAATTACTAAAAAAACGTTTTGAGCCGATAATGGCGAGTGAGTTCCAGTATGACCTGGACATGCTGGATTCTGCAACGGCCGTGATTGCGATATCGCAGAGTGGCGAAACAGCGGACGTCCTTTCAGCTGTCAAGCATGCCAGAGCTTCCGGGTCCAAGGTCGTCTCAATCGTCAACGTCCCCACTTCTTCTCTAGCACGCATTGCCGACGCCTCACTTGCGATCAATTGTGGACCGGAGATAGGAGTAGCTGCGACGAAGAGCTTTACCGGCCAGCTTTCACTGGCTTACGCCATTATTGACAGGCTCTCGTCAGGCAAGGTAGGGTTTGACGCAAATGAACTTGCTCTGAAATTCGAAGGCGTCCTTGCTCATTCTTACGACATAGAGAGAATTGCCGCCACGCAGCTGTCCAAAGCAAGCGACATCTACCTTCTTGGCAGGTCGCTCCACTATCCAATCGCCCTTGAAGGCGCCCTCAAGATGAAAGAGCTGGCTTATGTCCATGCTGAAGGAATAGCAGCAGGCGAGTTGAAGCACGGTCCGCTGGCGATGATGGACAGGAACGCTTGTGTAATCGTTATCAACCCCCAAGACCGCACTTACGCTGACACTCTGAACAGCGCGCATGAGGTAAAGGCAAGGGGTGCGAAAATAATCGGAATCTCTAACGCGGATAGCGATATATACGATGCCCTGATCCGTATCCCTTCCGTGGCCAACGATCTGCTTTATCCATTGATTGAGACGATTCCACTACAACTGCTCTCATACTACCTGGCCCTCCAAAACAATGCCGATCCAGACTTCCCCAGAAACCTAGCAAAGTCTGTCACAGTAAGATGACACGATACAATTTGCAGGGAGATTGGCGGGGTCGCTAAAGCTCAATCGAGAGATAAAGTAATTAAGTTCCGCCGCCAATTACCACTCTAGTGTCTTCCTCCTCGCAACAGCGCTCCAAGCCCGAAAAAGAATCGACCCCTCAATCCAGCAGCCACGAGGAAGTGATAATGTGCGAACTTTGTGGTAACCCACTTGATTCGTGCATGTGTGCCTGCCCATACTGCGGCAAGCTTGACAAGTGCGAATGCTGTATACTTGACGCGGTAACCGGCGGCTGATACAGGTCCAGCCCGTCACTCGGCTTTGGCCGTTCTAAAAAGCATTAAAAGCAGGACTGCCCAGAGAACACCGCGTATAGAACCAATGCCCGAAAAGATCGTGAACTCCATGTCATGGGTCATAGGCGGCGCTCAAGGAAGCGGCGTCGACTCGGCCGCAAACATATTTTCTCGCGCATGTGCGATTGGCGGACTGCAAATTTTCGGCAAGCGCGAGTATTATTCGAATATCAAAGGTGAACACAGCTACTTCACGGTCAGGGTGTCGGAACGGCCAGTACACTCTCATATAGAATGTATTAGCATGCTTGTAACTTTCGACGCGGAAACCGTCTTCAGACATTTCGACGAGGTGTCGGCCGGCGGCGCTATCATCTACGATGCGGACGCTGTGCACACTCTGCTGACAGAAGTGCCTACCATTGATGACCCCGCAGTCGACAGGATTAGATCGCTTCTAGAGAAAGCCGGCCTTGGATTGAGCGTCAAGGACGCGCTATCACTTGCCCGTTCACGGGGGGCCGTATTGTACGAGATTCCGTTTTTCCAGGTTCTTGAGGAATTTGCAAAGCAGGTCAACGACCCGTCGCTTAGCAAACTCTCACGCATGGTCAACGTCATGGCCCTTGCAGCCTCTATGGCCATTTTGGACTTTGATCTAGGGGCACTCACAAAGGCAATATCGTTTATCTTTCGCAACAAGCCAAAAGTGGCCCAGCTCAACATTCAAGCCGCGACGCACATTTACAATTATGCAAGATCGAAATTTTCCAGCCAGCAGACACTGTACTCGCTAAAGACACGCCAGCCGGATAGTGATACAATAATTGCTCAGGGCAACCAGTCCTCGGCTATGGGCAAGATGGTTGCGGGCTGCCGGTTTCAGACCTACTATCCCATCACGCCCGCCAGCGACGACAGCGAATTTCTTGAATCAAACGAGGTGCTTGACCTCTACGATTCCGGCGGCAAGGGCTCCACCGTCGTAGTTCAGACCGAGGACGAGATCGCGGCGATTGCGATGGCCATAGGCAGCTCGCTGACAGGAGCACGATCTGCTACTGCTACGTCGGGTCCAGGGTTTTCGCTCATGGCAGAGGCGCTTGGCTGGGCAGGAATCAACGAGGTTCCCCTCGTCGTGTCGCTTTACCAGCGAGCCGGACCTTCAACGGGCCTGCCAACCAGGCACGAGCAGGGCGACCTTTTGTTTGCCATAAACGCGGGGCACGGCGAGTTCCCGAAAATAGTTCTCGCATCAGCTGATGTCGAGGAGAGCTTTTACGATACAATCATGGCGTTCAACCTCGCTGACAGATACCAGGTCCCCGTCATTCACATGATGGACAAGGCAATCGCCAACTGCGTGACCACCTGCAAGAACTTTGACCTTTCTCGGGCGCGTATTGACAGGGGCAACTTTTCCAGGCGCGTAGAGAAATCCGAGAATACCGGCGCCGCGGGGCACTACCTCAGGTTCAAGCTGTCAGATTCAGACCCAATCAGTCCCCGCATACCGCTTGGCACCGAAGGCGCCATATTCTGGAACACCGGCGACGAGCACACTGAGGAAGGCCACATTACCGAGGACCCTGAAGTGAGGACGAGGATGATGGAGAAAAGAATGGGCAAACTTGACCTTGCGCTGACTGAAATTCCTGCGTCTGAAATGGCTCGCGAATACGGCGACAAAACAAGCGACATTGCATTATTGACTTGGGGTTCTACCAAGGGAGTAATCCTCGATGCAATGGAAATGCTTGAAGAAAACGACGGAATCCGTGTAAAAATGATTCAACTGCGCCTCATGAACCCTTTTCCACGGGAACTCGTGGAATCAATGCTGAGGGACTGCAAAGTGGTAATTGACGTGGAGATGAACTACTCGGGCCAGTTGGGATCCCTTGTGATGCAAAATATCGGCAGAAAAATGGATTACCAGATTGTAAAGTACAACGGCCGGCCGATGTCGCTTGACGAGGTTTATAATGCTGTAAAGCGAATAGTTGCAGCGTACAAGAATGGAAGCAAGTCACCAAGGAGGCAGGTGCTGAAAAGTGGCGCTTAAGCTGGCCGATTACAAGACCGAGGTTCACAATGACTGGTGTCCCGGCTGCGGCGACTTTGGCATCCTGAACGCGATCCAAATGGCCTTGGCTGACATGCAGGTGCCTCCCTCAGGCGCGACCATATTCTCCGGCATAGGCTGCTCCGGAAAGACGCCCCATTTTATTCGCACTTATGGCGTACATACACTTCACGGAAGGGTTTTGCCGTTTGCCCAGGGAGCCAAGCTTGCAAATCCGCAGCTGCATGTTCTCGCGGTTGGCGGCGATGGCGATGGCCTTGGAATTGGAGCAGGCCATTTTGTAAGCGCCGGGCGCAGAAACGTCGACATGGCCTACATTATCTTCAATAACGCGGTATACGGCCTTACGAAGGGGCAGGCCTCTCCTACGCTGAAACTTGGAATGAAGACCAAGTCACTGCCTCAACCAAACGTCAATAATTCGGTAAATCCGATAGCGCTTGCACTCGTCGCAGGATTTACCTTTCTTGCCCGTGGCTACGCATACGATGTTCGGCATCTAAAGGACATGATTAGAAAGGCAGTCGAGCACAAGGGCCTTGCATTTGTTGACGTGCTACAGCCATGTCCAACTTACAACGACATCAATACGAGAGAGTGGTTCCAGGGAGCAGACAACATGAACCCGGAGACAGGAAAAGACATGCCAAGGACGTACAAGCTTGAAGAGACCGGCTATGATGGCATCGTGCACAGCCCGGAGGAGCTGAACCAAAAGATGGCGCAGGTGATAGAAAAATCAAACGAATGGGGCTCCAGGATACCGCTCGGAGTGTTTTACCAGAATGAGCACGTTCCAACGTACCAGGAGAGGATATCCGCAAGAATCCCGACTTACCTGAAAGATGCCCCTGCCGTGCAGAGGATAGCTGATGACACTGGCAAGCCGGTGACAAACATCGAGCGCTTGTTAGGCGACCTGCGCGTAGACCAATAATGTTCAGCGCAAGGAGGCAGCTTGCATATAGCTTTAGCCAAACGCCTGCTTCCAGAATACAAACAAGACGACATTAGCCCCTCCCATCACGGCGACTGTGAGCCACCCAAGCCCGTTTGAAAGCCTGCCGTTTGTTCGCCTGCCTAGCACGGTGCGGTCGTTCGCTATTCTCATTACCGCCACTAGGATAGGGACTGCCATTATTCCGTTAATCACCGCGGCATATACAAGCGCCTTTATGACGTCAATTCCCGAAAAATTGATCCACAGCCCGATTAGAGTTGAGGCTCCAATTACGGCGTAGAATGCCTTCGCCTGCCCGAACTTTTTGTGGAGGCCCTGCTTCCAGCCAAATCCGTCCGACAAGCAGTATGCTGACGCCCCAGCAAGTACCGGTACGGAGAGAAGTCCCGTGCCGATTATTCCGGCCGCAAATATCGTTTTGGCAAGCTCGCCGGCATGCGGGAATGTCTTGACAAGCGGCTCTAGCGCAGAAGCGGCTTGTTCAGCAGTTGTGATGTTCGTCTCGCCATGAGCGTGAAGCGTGTTTGCGGCCGTAACGATAACAAACCAGGTAATGGCCTGCGAAAACGCCATACCCATCACAACATCTGCTTTCATTTTTCGCATTTCCTCTCTTTTGAGCCGCGGCCTGTCGGTTCCGCTAATTTCCCTAATTACTCCTTCCGTGACCTTTTCTTCCGCCTCTTCCGATGCCTGCCAAAAGAACAGATACGGCGAAATGGTAGTGCCTAGTACGGCCACAAACATGACCGCAAATTCCGGCGATAGTTGGAATGTCGGTACTAACGTGCTTTCCAGCAGTTCTGACCAGCTTCCGCCGACAATAATCGCTGATATCAGATAAGCAAAGAGCGCAAGTGACAGATACTTCAGAACCCTTACGTACGCCCTGTACGGGATTAGAATCTCTGCAGCCAGAATAAATGCCGTAAACCCGATTGTTACCAGCGCCATTGGCGCTTGCGGAAGCAGGAGTTTGGCAGACGCGGACATGGCGCCTATGTCGGCACCAATGTTAACCGTATTGGCAATGAGTAAGAGTCCTGCAAGGGGAAACATGACCTTGCGGCTATACCGGTTGGAAATGACCTTGCCTAGTCCATCACCCGTTACAAGACCTATCCTGGCGCACATCTCTTGGACTGCAGTCATTAAAGGAAACATGAAAAGCACCATCCAGAGCATGCCAAGTCCGAACTGCGCGCCTGCCTGAGAATAGGTTGCAATGCCGGATGGATCGTCGTCTGCAGCCCCTGTGACTATGCCCGGTCCCAAGGTATTCAGAAAAGACCGCACCGGGTTTTGCCGGGTCCTGTTACCTTGCTGCTCCCCAACTGGATTTGAGGCGCCGCCATTTTCTGCCAGCCCGTCAGAAGGCGTGTCAGTATTGTCCAATAGGCTTTGTAATCGAAAGCTCCATGAGGTACAAACTATTTGATAATTTTAAGACATTTCATAGTAGCAATAGCTAGCCGACGTGCGGGAAACAGTGTATGAAAATGTCTGCGGCGTCACACGGCGGAACGCGGTGACCCCAAGGGTTGAGCAAATTATAAGGATCAGAGCGGCTCCATTGAGGGAGCAAGTTCCCATTCTTGGCATTCTGGAGCCTAAAACTTGCACTACTATGCGGTAGCTACATACCGTATCTTATGGACTGGGCTTATCGATAAATCGCATGATGAAACGCATCCGAACGAGACGCAGTCGTAGAGGTCTCGGCGACGTAATTACGACCCTGATTATCCTCATCGCCTCAGTCGTTCTGGGCGCGGGAGTAATTTTCTTCGGGGGTAGCATGTTCCAGACCAACACACAAAGCGAATCCATCAAGGTGTCAAACGTGCACACTTGGGTTAACTCTAACGGCACATCAGTAACGGCATTTGCAGTCCAGAACACGGGCAGCAAGGCAGTGGCAATCAACTCCATATCTTTGAGAGGTCTGCCAATTGCACAGACAAGCTGGTACTCGTGTGTCAACCCGGTAGCATGCGCGACATCAGGCAACATCAACACGGACCTGCCAACCCAGTACCATCCGTCAACCGGCGTTCCGCTCGGTGGTACTAACTACGCGATGCAGACCGGTCCAGTGTCATTGACACAGGGTCAGGCACAGATTGTATACATGGTCGGCGCTGGCAACATTGGTACAATCGACGCAGGCAACACGTACTCGCTCCAAGTCCAGTCAGGCCAAGCAATCGCAGTACAGCAAGTCCAAGTAATCACGAAGTAAATTCGGTGCAAAAACCCCGTTTTTTTGCATCTCCCACCGATTTTAATCAACTAGAGCCATTTTGAAAATCTTCCACGAACGGTCATTAACGGTACCTGTCGGAGAATATTGCTAACGATTCGCTAGTGCAAGGACAGATGACAAGATTGCTATCGAAGAGCCTCGCGAAGGAGCCTAAGAAGAGGGTGCAGCTGATGGAACCAACGACGTAATCAGCAGGTACGTATTGAAGCCAAGTATCACAGCCACAAACACGAAAGCAAACAGAGTTGTCATCTTTTTGTTGACAAATTCGCCCATCAGGCTTTTGTTTCTGGAGAGAAGTACCAGAGGTATCATTGGCAATGGAATCATGAGACTTAGTATCACCTGGCTATAGACAAGCAGGTTCAATGGGTCGACGCCGAGCAGGATTGCTATTGTTGTCGGGATGACATTTACGAACCTTGTGATAAGTCGCCTCACCCAGGGATTGGCCTTTTTTCCCAAAAGTCCCTCAAAGATCGACTGGCCGGCCAAGGTGCCAACCACAGAAGAGGAAATGCCCGAGGAAAGGAGGGTGATGACAAAGATAACGCCTGCAGCTGCGCCAAAGATAGGGAGAATCGTCCTGTACGCGTCGCTTATCGAGGCGACGTTGGAGTGTCCGTGGTGAAATGCTGCCGCAGCCATGACCATTATCGCGACATTCACAAATCCAGCGACGGTGAGAGTAATGATGTTCTCGTACTTGTGCATCTGGAGCATCTTTCTACGTGTGGTCGGGGTTGCTTCCCGGGCCTTATTCGCGGTGAGAGAAGAGTGGAGGAATAGTGCGTGTGGCATCACGGTCGCTCCGATTACGCCAACTGCGATAATTATGGCGCCGTTGTCAGGAAATGAGGGCGCGAACGAATGAGCCGCAATGGCATATGGGTCGGGCTTTGTCACAAACAACTCGTATAGATACCCAATGCTGATGACTGAGACAAACAGCAGAAACATCTGCTCAATGACCCTAAACCTGCGGGATGTCAGGGTCAGGATCAAAATAACATCAAGCGCGCCAAATATCGCCGCATACAGCAGGGGAACGCCGAAGAGGAGATTCAGGGCAATAACCGTGCCAAGGTATTCTGCCAGGTCGGTGGCAGCGGCCGCTGCTTCGGCAGCCAGCCAATACGGAATAATGTAAATTCTCTTTCTTAATTTTTCTCGCATTAACTCGGGGAGGGAGAAACCTGTCGCAATTCCCAGCTTGCCAGACAGATACTGAAGCAACATAGCCATGGCACTTGCAAGCCAGACTACCCAAATCAGTGCGTAGTTGTATGCCGCTCCCCCCTGGATGTCCGTGCCATAGTTGCCAGGGTCCATGTAAGCAATGCTTACCATTAGCGCAGGACCCATGAACGAAATCAGCTGCGCCACCCTGCTACTGCGATAGGCCAAGGCCAGCCTAGAAATAGTGGACTTTCTGGCTACGGGTGAACCCTCGGCCATATTTCGATATGCTATAAAAGGTTGCGTGATTTATAAAGCTTGTGCACCACTAAAGAAGTTAGCCTTGGCTAACTGCATTAGTTCGGCTAAACTATCAGAGCCAAAGGCAATAAGTTTACATAAACCAAAATACTAACGGAGTCATTGATAGTGGTATCCGGTTGAAAGCGAAGCCTGAGGATAACGCTGATGAACAAAACAGGCTAGAGTCGATTCGCATAGCCCACTCCAGCGCAGCAGGCAAGCTTGGTCAGCCCTCGAGAACCGACACCATGGAGGACTACCTCGAGGTAATCTATGAACTGATACAGAGTAAAGGTTACGCCACTACAATTGACATTTCGAACTATCTCAACGTCAGCTCCCCCAGCGTGACGAAGATGGTGCAAAAACTTGACGAGATGGGCTACCTCATATACGAAAAGTACAGAGGAATTACACTCACCGATGAGGGAAAAGCGATTGCAGCGAATATACGCAGCAGACACAGCCTGCTAGTTGAATTCTTGAAGATAATCGGGGTTGATGATGCGGTAGCAAATATGGACGCAGAGGGTATCGAGCACCATCTCCATCCGCAAACTTTGAAAAAGCTTGAAGATTTTGTTAAATCGATTAAGAAGTAGCTGAAGACCTGCCAGGAATAGCGTCTGCTTCGGCTATCCATTCCAGCAACGCCAGTTTGAATCAAAGTTGTTGTTCGCGCAGCGTGAACCTTTCTTTAATCCTCGGACACCAAAACTAGCGGGCCCGAAGGGCTTCGATCCCTTGGCCTGCGGTTCCGAAGACCGCCGCGATATCCTGACTACGCTACGGGCCCAGCCGTCGCCTATACCTGAGTATGAGAGTATCATATAATTCAAGCAAGAGATTCATGCCAGTTGGCCGAGTTCCGAAAGGGTAAAGAAGGTGGCTTTCGAGTGTACATGTAAGACAGGCGAATTGCAGTCAGGCTTTAGGCAGCTATTTTGCACCCACAAGGATTCTTTTGCGTACAGGAACTATGGCGATTTTTCTTTCGTCGAGTTTTGCGCCTGTAGAAAGTGCGGAAAAACTCTGAAGCAGATCAGAGGCTACGACGAAGACGTGAGAGGATGATAATTGAATCACCTTCACTTGCTTCTCGTGATTTGGTGGGCAGGCGCAGCGGCTGCCGGGTTCGCTCTTTTGTTTCCAAGGTATAACGACTTCTTTGCGGTCGGCGTCGCGGGCTGGGTCACACTGCTAACGAGTTCAGGACTCATGCTGTACGAGATTAGAAGGATAAAAAGCGAGGACCGGAAGAAAAAGAGAGAGCTCGCCTAGTCTGGGCCGCTCGTGCAGGAGGTAAAGCCGATTAACCTTTGCCGCCCTGCTCTTCAATCACCACAAGAGTTACCGTTGACGTGATTCCCGGGACCTTGCGGACCTTGTTCGTGATTGTGTGATTCATTGCCTCTGTGTTGTCTGACTTTACCTTCACAAAGATGTCGTGCACGCCATAAGTTCCGCGGACTTCCTTGACGTCCGGCAATTTGGCGATTTCGTTAATGATCTTTTCCTCGGAGCCAAGAGTGCAGTTGACGAGGATGTATGCAGTTGGCATATGGAAAGCAGAACAAGAATTTAGTATTTAGTCTTTGCTACCTTTTTGTTATACCGCGCCGGTCCTCGGCAATGTACTGCTCGGTCAGCTTGGTTTCGTAGCACTTGCCGCACAGCAATCCGGAAATATTCCACCCATCCATTGGTCGGTACTTGAACTTTAGCGGGCTGCCGCAGAGCGCGCAGGTCGGGGCATCTGCCATTGTTCTCTATTTTCGTAAAAGTTTGCGCAATAAGAATTATTCCAAATCCGACGAGCGGTAGACCTCATGCGTCATGCAGAACGGACAAATAAGCCCAAAGCTTGTTTCTTCGGAAATCTCGGAAATCTCTTGCCTGCTTGTGTCCACGACTGGCGCCAGGAACCGCCTGCCGCAACTCTTGCATCTGACTGATTTCTGCATTTCTGCTGGCTTGTTTTGCGATACCGTCAATTTAATCGGTAGGCAGGCACGGAAATCCTAGGAGGACCTGCCTCCAGCCCGCGGGAAATATGCTTATGTTTTAATAGGGGCAAAAGGTGTGTATCTCCACAAAAATGGGACGTGTTGGTAAGGTCGCGTTTCCCGTGATTTTGGCGTTAGGGGCATTGACGGGCTATCTTTGCTACACATGGTTTTACGGAGCAATCCCTCATCTTGGGACAGTAGCTTCTCCTTACAGGCAGGAGCTTCCTCCACCAGTCGCCCAGCCGACTTCCGCTGGGAACTCCAGTAGCGCTCCGGTTGATGAGTCAAAGTTTACAGATATCGTTAATATCGACATCCTCAAGGGCGCGTCTGTTCAGGGCAGTCCTTCATATTCGCCATCGCCCGCAAAGGCAAACAGCGACGCCCTGATAAAGTGGACCAACCAGGATACTGCAACCCACACGGCGACAAACGGCAAGTCATCTGACGACCCAACCTCCGGCAAGTTGTTTGACTCGGGCTTTTTGGCGCCGGGCAAGTCGTTCAGCGTCCCGGCTTCAAAGCTGGGCAAGGGCGACCATTCTTACTACTGTCAGGTTCACCCGTTCATGACCTCTGTAATCACCGTCCAATAGTGGACTGCGACTAGGCGTGCCGGGCGACGGCAGTGGCGAGTTCCCGGCTCCCAATGATTGCGCCCAGCGATAGGCCCACATTTCCCAGAACCAGCAGGGCGAAGTTCAGATACTGTCTGTTGTCAAGCATCCCGGTTGCTTCAAATGCAAATGAGGACATTGTAGTCAGCGAACCGCAGAACCCGACCGCGACCAAAAGGGAATAGCGGGGCTCGAGATTGTAAAGAGCAGATATTGCAGAGAACGCGCCGAGGATTGCGCTCCCTAGCACGTTAACTATGAGAATGTTAAGCGGGAGTGTCCCAAAGATTAGTGGAGATTCCGTGATTTTGAACCTGATTAGCGCGCCTGCAACTGCTCCGGCAGCAATAAGAGCAACCTCAATCCCCTTCAAATCGCGCCCACCATTTTTGACACTTTTTTGGCAGGCATTATCAGCACCCCTCAGGTGCGGTTTTGGCTTTCTGCCAAGGCTAATGCCATAGCCTGATTTTGCAGCGGCACATGAAAAAGATAAACTTAGCGGTGTCTTTGAAGAATAAACGGCTTCCGTCGGCGGGAATAGGTAGATTAATTTGAAATGAGAACTATTCGCCAGTGATTCAGCTTCCGGCTCTCAAGCCCATTCGTAATTACAGTTCCAGTGATTACCTTACATTCTCTGCGAGCACTATTTTTGCACAGACCGATGTAGCATGAAACTGAACAAGAACGTAATCCGGTGGTCGGTTCTGCTGTACATTGTTCTTGTGGTTCCCGTAAGCGTCTTCCACGAATTTGGCCATGCCCTCGTCTGCTCATCCAATGGCTACTCATATCGTATCTGGGTGGATTTCACAGGTGGTCATGAGATTTGCTCCAACACTTCGGTAACCCGGCTTCTTTCGTACAACGCGATGGGCGGAATATTTGGGTTGGCCGCAGGGATTTCAATTACCGCAAGTTCAAGGTTATTCCCTGGAAACCTGCGACTGGCTATCACTTCAGTCGGCCTGGCATATGTAGTCGACCAGTTTTCAAAGGTAGTGCTTGAGGGATTCTTCACCCGGGGATATCTGTCTGGAAGGTTCGACGTATTGATTACAATAATCCAGGTCGGCTCGTGGATAGGCTTCATGCTCTACTTTGCGCGAACCGAGGACGCGCCGCAGATAAGACCAAGTTCTAACGTTTGAGAGACGGGCAGGGTAGGCGTCAAACCTTGCTCGAAGCTATTTTGACTGGGATATCAGCGTGTCCCACTTTCCATAATCTCCGGATGGTAGCTCGCGTGCGGCGGCAAAACCCTGGCCGGTCTTGCCAAGATTCTTTATTTCGTCAATAGGAATTAGCCTCCAGTCAGGTACCGAACCGGAGCTAGTCCCGCCGGCTATCTGGTAAACGAGAAGCATCCTCTTGTTGTTCTTGATGCCGTAGGCGTGAGGCTCTGCAATCCGCTGAAAGCCCTTAAAGGTAAACTGCAATAACTGTTTTTTTTCAATCGCTTCGCGAAGAATGCTTGTGTTCACCAAGGTAACAGCATCCGATGGCGCATATAAGAAAATAAGCCCATCCTCTCCATTAGTTACAGGCTCTTCCGGTTATTTCGGCTAGCACAACCGTACCTGCATACTAAATAATATTCAGAGTAGGTAGGAGCGTGTCAAGGGGCAATGAACATGAGGCCGAGGGTCAAAGGACGACATGGATGGACGTGACAAACGAGTCAGTCCACACAAGCGACGACGTAGATATTGGGGACATCAAGGCCATAAACCGCGAATTTATCGTTGTAAAAAGGGGGTATGCCAATGTGCACTATTACTACATTCCAGTACGCGACGTGGAAGGCTGGGATGGACATGTAGTGTGGCTAAAGATCACGGAGGACCGGGTCAAAGCACTTCATGAGAGCGACAAAGAGCCAGAGCAGGGCCCATTCTATGTCCAAGATTCTCCTTATATCGACGCCCGTCCGTATCCTCGCGCATACTTTCCCGAGATGCCGATTATAGCGGAAAAACACAGGAGCTAAACTGCGTCAAGTTCACGCAATGCCCCCATGGCCATCAATGACAACAGCTAGAGCATCGGGTTGATCCGTTGATTTGCCCTTCAGCAGCTCTGATGACGTAGGTTAACCCCGGCCCAGAAAACCAATGCGAATACTATCACTCGACGAGAACTAGCGCTCCCTTTCCATTGCTTCCTGCTGCAATTTGTCTATCTTGGCCTGCGGGATCTCAGCAAACTTGTTGCACCAGTCCCTGCCTGAAATTATCAGGTTAAACTTTGCAAGGTCGGGCTGGACGCATTTGCCGTTCGTCAGAATATCTGCGTTTATTGGATCGGATGGGGAAAACCAAGTGCACGAGAGACAGTTTTCAGACTGCCATGAGATTCGCTTGATTATCTTACCGTTGTCTTCTGTCGCCATATTCCAGTTTCCTTGAGAGTTACAGGATTGCTATGACTATAAACGTGATCAACGATAGTTCGGGCACTGAGTGGGAATTCATATCTTGCATGGTGCGTACAAATATTTGCGACATGCCTGACAATGTTGACTCGGACGGCGATCAATCGCCCTCTCTGCGCCCCGGGCTTGAATCACGCGCACTCAACGACTCGGTAGGAAGGGCGATAGCTGACCAGGATTTTGTTGAACGGGTAATCGAGCTCCTAAAGGGAATGGAATTTCCAGCCTTCAAGCAGGAAATACTCGATTATGTCACGGAGGCAAACATGAGCGAGGACCAGGTCCTGAGCGTCCTCAATACCCTGAGCGGTTACAATGCCTACCGAGAACTGAACCAGGTACGCGAGGCCATAGAGGTCAACCGTCCCAGGACTCGCCATCACGGCAATGATTCGCCGGACACGTTTCCGACCCAGGGGCAGGGCGAGCACGCTGCAGAGGTCGAGAGATCCAGATATGAGTCAACTCCGACGAGAAAGCACGTGTCAGAGACAAAAGTCAATGTGGCGCCAGACAGGAACCAGGGTGCAGTCATGGCTCAAAACCCCAGAAGCGCAGCTGTCTGCGATTTGTGTGGCGCGACATTTGCCACGGCAAATCAACTTGTCCAACACAAAAAGGAAGAAAAAGGCGAGCCCTAGCCCAGCGGGTTAGAGTTTACGATTTCGTCAAGGCACCTGACGATGTCCTGCTTTGAGACCGAAACAGGATTGTTGTCCAGATGACCCCTGTCAGGCATTATCACGTCAGCAGCGGCATCAAGCGGCTGTTTGAGTTTTAGGGGCTCGAACTTTAACTTCTGGCATATCCTCTTGAACCGATCGTAGTACTGAGATTTGTTGAACCTGTGGGCGACGGTCGTGCAGGATGAGAGGGCATAGCCGTGAGGAACTCCCTCGTTTGAGAATACGTACGACAGAGCGTGTCCAAGAGTGGTCGAGGCATTTCCAAATCCAATGCCCGAAAGCATTGCGCCGTATGGCAGAAGGCTCTGCTTGTCGTTTATAATCGCATCCTCGAGGATATCAAACGCCTCCTTGCAGAAGAAGCGGGTGAACGGGTTTGCAAGCTTGCTGTCAAACGCCTCCGATGCCTGAGCTGCTGCGTCGCACGCGGAGTTGCGCATTATGTTAAAAGGCGTGCCGGGAAGAAAGTAAGGGTCCACTATGGCGGCGTCTGCAAGGAACGCCTCGTCCTGCAGCAGCTTCTTCTTGTGATCGAAACTGATTACTGCATACGTCGTCATTTCGGCCCCGGTTCCGAAGGTAGTCGGAATGAGTATCTTGGGAATGCCGGTCATCTTTCCCAGGTACTTGCATACGTCCATCGAGCTCCCTCCTCCAAGGCCTATGTAAGCCGAGACCTCTTTTCCATCGTACTGTTTCTTGATGGCTTCAATGGTTTCAATTGCGGGGTCGGGGGTTACCTTGTCGTATACTTCATAGTTCTTTATACCCATGTAGTCGAGCCACTTGTTGTAAATGTCAGGAGTCGTAGTTGTAATTACGAGCGAATTCTTGGGATAGGGAAATTCCTTGGCAGCATTTTCGCCAAACATTATTTTCTTGGGCATCAGCACTTTTGAGGCCATGTTACGTCTCTAGGATCCATGAGGTGGGGTTTTATGTCTTGCTCTATACGTTCTGCCGGACTAGCTGTTCGTACTTTTTCTTCTCTAGACGCATAAGGTAAACGATGCCTGCTATGACAAAGACCTCAAGCGACTTGGCAAGCAGGCCTTCAAAGTCTATGTGTTCCGGCTGATTGCTTGGCGAGAGTGGCGGCGGGAATATTACGGCGTACGTATAAAGGCCTACGAGCACGAGGCTGCCGACCAGCCCGAAGAGATTAACTGCCACCGTCTTTCGATAGTGTTTGTAGGGGTACGAACCCCGGCCATAGGTGGCACCAACAAGCATTAACATTGTGTAAATGACTCCATATGTTACCTGCATACCTCCGGCCGTTATCAGGAATATGCTGTATTCTATCCTGAGGGTGGCGTGCTCCGAATAGACGGCAAAGTGGACCATGCCTCCGGCGATGGCAGTAAACGTTACTACATACCTTACAAGATCGCCCGGCTGTAGCTTGAACTGCCCGGCTTTGCGCCTGCGCCTGTACGCCATGCCCATCGCGATTCCCATAAACAGCAGGGGGAGCGATATTCCGACTAGCACGGTCGAGTTGAAAATAGTGCCGAAATCGCGGTTGATGTTGACGTTAAACACGAACCTGTCACAGCTGCAGCCAAGTGAACTTGATAGGATTGACCTTGGGGGGTCAATCGAGTTGGGGTTTGCGGGCTGTGAGCCGGCGACGCTGAGCACTATCTGATAGCTGCCGACGCTTGGAAAGTTATAGTATACCTGAAAGTCGCCGACATCCTGCTTGGTCCAGGGAAAGGCAGCAACCCTTTCCCCGCTAAGCGCAGAATAAACCTCGACCATGGTGTAGATATTATGCGTGTCCTGGCCCTGAGTGTCCTGGACGCTGAATTGCATTGCTACCGGCTGGTTGGGCGGAGTATATTCCGGATCCAGCGCCTCGTAGACATAGTATTGGCCTACGCCCTGGCTCAGAGCATTGTAGTGCGAAAAGTGTTCAAAGTGGCCATAAGCCGGCTTGGGCGAAAAACAAAACAGGGCGGCAATGATTAGGGCTGCAAGGGCCAGCCCGATACGCCTTGACGGAATATGCCGGCCGGCTTTTTTCTTTCTGACAGTTGTCTCAGAGATGACGCTTTGATGCATTGCCGGCAAGGTCATGGGCTCTACTGCCTAACGCGCCTTTGTAGGTATCGCCTTTTTTTCCAATTCGAGCCTGCGCGCGTAGAGGAAGGTCATAAGCATCATGGAAAACAGGACAAGACCGAGTCCCAAATGGCCCGTAACAAGCAGTGAATGGAGCCGCTCGACTATAACAACGCCTCCTAGCGATATTTGTCCAATCACGGCGCCGCCGGCGATCGCAGAGGTCATCTTCATTGCCCTAGGTGCAATCCGGGACCTCAACGTAAAGACCATGGTGATGATAACAAGGACACCGGAGGTTGCAGCGACGGTCCTGTGAAAGTACTCGATAATAAAATCAGGCCCGGGAACGAAGCCCTGCGGACACAGCGGCCAATTGGGGCAGGACAGTCCCACGCCCGAAGAACTCACGTAGCCTCCGATGAAAATCAGTACAAAAAGGACGGATAATGAAGAAAAAGAGAGGGTTTGTAGCAGGCCCATGTCCTGGGACTAGCTAACCTTTAGAGACCCTTTCATGAACGGATGGACTTGGCAGTAGAACGGATAGGTGGTTCCCGAATCGACTTTATCGAGTGTGATGGTGGCGGATTTTCCAGGTTGAATGTAGCTTGTGTCAAATGCCTTGCCTGAATTGGGATCGTCTGAGCCGGTACCCGAAGTCAGCGTGTGCATCGCGTTGTCAGTGTTATCAACTTCTACTATGTCGCCCTTCTTGGCAGTCGCAGAGTCGGGGTCATATGCGGGGCTGCCTTGGACTGAAGCGCCCTTCAGAATGGAAATCTTTTCCGCAGCCGGAGTGGAACTAGTGCTGCCAGAGGCGCCGCCTGCCGAGGGAGCCGCCACGTTAATTGTCCCTTTCATGAAGGGGTGTACTTGGCAGTAATACGGGATGGTATCGCCCTGCTTCGCTCCAGTCAGCGTCATAGCCTTTGAGTTCTTGCCAGGATTTACAAAGCCGGTATCAAAGATCTTGCCAGAGTTTGGATCGTCAGAGCCTTTACCGGATGTTGCAGTGTGGACTGCAGTGTCCTTGTTTGAAAATACTAGTTGGCCGTTTGCGGGCACCGAACCGGGGTCAGGGTCGTATGCCTTGCTGCCTTGAACGGACGCGCCTTTCAGTATGGATATTGTGGTCGCGCCTGCAGGAATTGCATTGCCGCCGCCCGATGAGTTAGAGCCGGCTCCATGGCTACCAGTATCAGTGAATTTCGGCTCTACGGTTGTTGGCAGGCCAAGTCTTGTTACAGGAGGCGGGTTCTTGATCATTTCATTAAAGTTGGGGATGAGGATTGCTGCCCCGATGGCGATAGTAATGCCAATGATCGCTAAGCCCTTGCCAAAACGCTTTGGCGAGGTCAGGATGATTGGTTCCCTATGTCCTGGCCCCTCTTCGTCGTGGCTCATCTTGTCCCTATTCCTCCGTTCCTAGTGGTGCGGCTCGCGGCGCGCATAGTCGTAGTATTTCTCTCCGATGCCAAATGGGTCGTCCATGTTCGCAGGCTTGCCACGAGCTACCGAGTGGAAGAGGTTTGCAAGGAGCAACGCAGCGCTTGTGCCGGTAATCCATGCGCCGACGGTCGAAATCTGGTTCAGGATGATTAGCGGCTGGACTGGCACGTAGTCGAATGTTCGTCTGGGCTGCCCGTATAGTCCTGTGACGTGCTGAGTGAGGAATATCAGCGATGTGCCTATGAACATGAACCAGAAGGTGACCATTGCGAGCCTCTCGTTGTACATCCTGCCCGTGATAAACGGCAAGAAGTATAGCAGGAAGCCGACGAAACTGAAGGTAATCTGCCCCATCACGAACAGATGGAAGTGCCCGACTACCCAATAGCTGTCATGCGTCAGGAAGTCGAGGGGCATTGCAGTATTCACTATACCTCCGGCTCCCGCGAAGAAGAACAACACTATCCCCCCTACCGCGAAAGCCATTGGGGCACGGAACCTGATTCTTCCTCCCCACATGGTCGCCATCCAGTTAAAGACGTGCATCGCAGACGCAGGCACTGCGGCAAGAGTCCCCACCATAAACACTGTCTTTTCCGTGAAAGTCATGCCTGTGGAGTACATGTGATGTGCCCATGACGAAAAGCCCACGATTGCTAATAGTACAAAGGCGGTTACTCCTGACTGATAACTGAATATCGGCTTGCGAGAGAACTTTGGCACTATCTCGTAAACCATACCTACCGCAGGTATCAAGAAGATGTACACCTCAGGGTGGAACGTGAACCAGAACAGGTGCTGATAAGCTATGGGATCTCCTCCCATCGCGGGATTGAAGAAGCCGGATACCCCAAGCCTGTCCGTATACAGCATGATAAGAGCTGCAGCGAAGGTAGGCATAGCAACCAGAATCATGAGTGATGTGATGAGAGTAGCCCAGACAAACAAAGGAATTTTCATCAGAGGCAGATCCGGGTGCTTCATACGGAGAATAGTTACGACAAAGTTGATTGCGCCAAGAATTGAAGAGATTCCCAGAATCTTAAGGCCGAATATCCACATTTCAGCGGCAGGACCTGGCGCGCGGATAGTGGAGTAAGGTGGGTAACCATACCATGAGGTGTCGGACCAGCCGAGCCAAATTAGAGCCATTCCGACTGGAATCATCCAGAACGCAACAGCGTTGAGCTTTGGCCAAGCCATGTCTTTGTATCGGACCATGATGGGGATGAGGTAGTTACCGATACCAGAGGCAAAGGGAAGCAGCCACAGGAACAGCATGTTGGTACCATGCACTGTGAATATTCTATGGAATGTGGTCGAATCAGGAACCAGCCCCATCTGGTGGCCGGGCAAAAATAACTCTGTTCGTATGACCAAAGCGAGGGCTCCGCCCATAATAAATGCGGTCAAAGCAAGGTATACGTAAAGTAGACCTATATCTGTATGATGGGTTGAAAAAAGTATTTCCCAGACAGGTCGCGGCTTCTTGACTTCTAATACCAACTACATCCGCACCTCTTAATTGACATTTTACGCTGCGATTATCAATAAAAGCATTTTGCTTGGAGATTTCGAATGCTCAGAAACGCAGTGTCCTGCTTGTTATAATGATTGAATGGGGCAAGAGAACTAAACTTGAAATAAAAAGTAAAAAGGAAAACGGGAAGAATTAACCCGTCAGAGCTGTTGCACCGACAGACGGTGTCAGGTCAACAGGCTTGGTCGCAGACGTAGAGTTTGAGCTTGGCTCCTCGACGAACAGTTTGGCCCTCATCTGATAGTGCGAAAAGCCGCAGTATTCCCTGCATTGTATCAGGTACTGTCCAGACTGGTCGAAGATGGTCCAGACGTTGTTGATTCTGCCTGGGACTGCGTCAATCAGGGTGGAAAAATCAGGGATGTTAAATGCGTGATTTACGTCCCTAGAAGTTACTTCAAACCGATAGGGGACTCCCTTTACAACGTGCAGCTGGCCAATTTCCTGAGTTCCGTTTTCATGCTCAAACGTCCAGAACCATTGCTGGGCAGTAACTTTGATCAGCTGGGCGTTTGGCGGAGTCTCGTCTAGTTTCCGCTCTACGTTCCAAGCATCCGCGCCCACGTAGATTAATAAAGCAATAACGACTGCTACGTAAACCCATTCTATAGTTGCGTGACCCATCTAGTGCCCGCCTCCCTGCATTTTTGACGACACAGTCTTGTTTCGCGGATGAGATTCCCTGAATCGCCATACGATGTAGAACATTGTACCCATGATTACCGCTCCGATTACGAATGCGACAACCATCAGCCTGTAAAATAGCGCCCAAATTTCAATTCTGGGATAGAAGGTATTTCCACCAGATTGCTGCGCAAACGCGGGACCGACCGAAACAAAAAGCATTGCAGCAACGACAGGCAGGACAAACAACAAGATCCTAGAATACGAGATCATGATCCTCTGTCGACCTTAGCTCCTTTGGCATTGTAATTTAAAACTATCGCAAAGAGCTGCTATTCGTTAGGGTATCTGTGCATGGCCATGATGTTCACGCCGGACAGAGACATCATCCCTTCCTCGTGTTTTACAACAGTCATCGAGGCGTTACGGATGTGCCAGCGGTAGAGTGCCTCAGGTTTCAGGTCCAGGACAGTAGACAAGACTGCCTTTATGGGATCCAGATGAGTGACGGTTAGCACGTTTTTGTCGGGATGCCGACGAATTACGTCTTCCAGAAATTTTTTCACCCGGGCCTTGACTGATGCAAAGGTTTCGACTCCAAAACCCTGCAGAACCGGATCGTCTTCAGAGTAGAACTTTAGGAACAGGTTGCCGTATTTCGCAATGACTTCTTCATAGTTCATTCCAACCAGCTTGCCGAGCTCTATCTCGTAAAGTCGTTCGTCGACTTCGTAGGTGGTTCCAATTGACTTGCAGATTATTTCTGCAGTTTCAATGGCGCGGGTTACGGGCGAGACAAAGACCTTGTCTATCGAAATTGACTTGAGCTGCTTGGCCGCATCGGCAACCTGCACCCTGCCCTGCTCAGTAAGGTGCGATTCTATGTGCCTTCCGACCAATATTCTGTTGACATTGTTGTCTGCCTGGCCGTGGCGCATCATGATGACAAGCGGCAATACGTGCTCAGCGTACAAGTGTCACTATTATTTTTTAGCCCAGCTCGAACGTTTGGTTTAGCCTCGTGTGTAAACTTAATATCCGCAATCGGAACACACGAAGCACATCCGGGTATGAGAATTGGGATAATAGGCGGAACTGGCGGGATGGGCGAGGGCTTTGCACTTCGCTGGTGCTTGAGGCACGACATAGTCATTGGTTCTCGGGAAGCCGGCAAGGCCAGGGACGTAGCCGCTGGTTACTCAAAAGCTGCAACCGAGTTCCATGGAAGTATTTCAGGCAGCATTTCCGGCGATGAGAATATCGCGCTCGCCAAGGATTCTGACGTTTTAATCCTTTCAATACCTTACGAAACGATTGAGGATACGTGCAGCAGGCTTGCTGGCCAGGTGAAAAACGAGTGCATCATAGTCTCTCCGATTGTTCCTATGGCCAAGGCAGAGTCGGGGTTCGTCTACATTCCGCTCGAGCGCTCGGCAAGACCTGCCGCGGAGCTCGTAGCGAAAAAGCTTCCGGGTTCAAGAGTGGTCGCTGCGTATCACACAATATCGGAGGTGAAGCTGAAGAATATGGGACACGACATCGATGCGGACGCATTCATTTGCGGTGATGATGCCCAGGCAGTATCCTCAATTTCAGCTTTGACGTCAGAAATAGCTGGCCTCAGGCCAATACACATCGGACCGCTATCTCTGAGTTACCAGATAGAAATCCTTACACCGATGCTCCTAAACGCAGCTAGGCGGAATAAACTAAAGAATCCCGGTCTAAAGCTCGTCTGACAGCAAACATTATACACTTAGCGGGCAGTTTACGCATGTGCGGTGGAAGGAGGAGACCGGCAGTCGCCGCGGCAGGAATTGGATGTCGGCCATGGGAGTCCTGTTTATTGTCGTCGCAGGAATCATCGCTATTAGAAATTTGGCTCTATACTATGTTGACTATTCTGCCGGACTGATCGAGAACAGCTGGCAGGAATACCTGAACAAGATTACTAATTCGCAGATAACCAACGAAAAATTCGTTTTCGTCATGCTTGGCATAGGCGGCTTTTTGCTGTACTGGGGGTATTTCATCAAGAAAGAGGATTACGGGCCGCCTGACGAGCACGAACGCCGAAGGTTCAGGTAGGTGTGACTTTCATCCCGATAATCTTCGCTTAACCGTCAATTGCCGATACAATTTTTAGTGAAATTGGGTTCTAATCAGACTAGACTTGTCTGCCTGACCCCTAGGGTCTTCCGCAATTAATATTCCAGTCAGATAATCAGCAAAGTTAAAGTCCGAGTGTGCACTAATCTTGAGATAGCAGCGAATTAGTCATGAAGCGAAGAGCTCAAGTCATGCGGCGCATGTCGTCACGGTCGGCATCCAAGAGCGCCGATTCTACCCGGAAACGATCAAAGAAGTCCAGACTGCCTCCCCTTGCAAAGAGCCCACGCAAGACCGGCAAATCGGTTGGCCGCACTGACAGTGCACGGAAATCGCCTAACGTTGAGGCCCAGCCCCAAAGGCCAAGCGTGGTGAGGATCATGGGCAGAGGTCAATACAGGGTTAACGCAAGGACATTGAAGCGGCTCAACCTGGTCGACGACGCAATGGTGGAGATGGTCAGCAAGGAAAAGCCCGACGACATTGAGTTCAAGCGAAAATTGACGGAATTGACCGAAATCGTAGTCCGCGACGGCAAGCCGCTAACAGGCCAAGAAATGACGAAAACAGACATTATCTTGCCCAGTGCAGACCTGCCAATCGATAATGCCAAAAAGCTGTTTACTGGAGAAGGCGTCATCCCCCGCTTCTGAGCGGAAGGTTCCATATAGGATACCAAAGCCCCATATCCTTTTCAAAAGCCATTTCATCTGAAACCGCAGACATCATCTTCATCTCTGCCTCCGTGTTTCGCTTGTCGCTTCCGGTCGGGACAAAGGGATAGTACCTTGTCCTCTTGTAATTGTAAATCAAGTACTGGTAGGTCGAAAAAGTCCTTGACGATTCGCCCTGCGCCTGAAACTCAAAGACGGCTGCCAGGAGCTGGTCCTTAAATCCCCTTTCAATTACGGTATCAGCGACAGAGTTGACTCCGGCAAGAAGATCCTCTATCTTTTGTCCGTCAAAGGTCACCCACATGTATCCGTACGAGTCGGTCGATAGGTTGTAATTTATGTCAAACTCTGGCCGAATGCTGTCAAGAAATTTGCGAAGTTCGCTTTCCATCTCCTGAAAGAAGGACCCGCTCACGCTCTTGAACGCAATCGCGCACCTTCCGGTTGACTTTAGCCCGAGCTTTACATCAAGTGTGAGCTGAGCAGAAGACAGGCTAAAGAGCGAGTCATAATCAGGCTGCTTTGCCTTCTTGACATTGGCAATGTCGCGGACGCGGCGAAAAAAACTCAGCTCATTCGCGCCTCCATTTCCATCAGCTTCCTAATTCGCTGATCGACTGGAGGATGTGTCGCAAAAAGGTTTGCGATGCCTTGGCCAGAAAGGGCGGGAATTATGAAAAACGCGTTAAGCCCCTCGACTTGACGGAGATCCCGAGTCGGTATTTTACGCATGTCGCCGCTTATCTTGAGAAGAGCGTTCGCGAGCTTGGAGGGCTTGCCGGTCATAAGCGCCCCGTCCCTGTCTGCGACAAACTCCCGGTATCTCGATATTGCACGTATAATCAAAAAGCTGACAACCCAGGTTATGACCGCCACCACAAGGACGATAATCATCATCATGCCGTTGTCCCTGTCTCGCCTTCCCCCGTAGTACCCCCCTCCATAGGCACCGCCGTAAAAGCTAAACTGCATGAGGTACCATGCGACAGTAGAAAAGAGGCTTGCCAGGGTAAGGACAAGGACATCCCGGTTCTTTATGTGGGAAAGTTCATGTGCCAGCACACCTTCAAGCTCTTCCGGCTCTAGCAGGTTCAGAAGGCCGGTCGTCACGCATACTATGGAGCTTTTCTGTGACTTGCCGGTGGCAAACGCGTTTGGCATATCTGTATTTATTACGCCGATCTTGGGCTTTGGAAGGCCGGTGCGGGCGACTATGCGCTCAACGAGGTCATGAAGTTCTGGGAACTGTTCTCGGCTAACGATCTTGGCGCCGGAGCTCCAGAGAACTATTTTTTCTGAAAAATACCACTGGGCGAGGACCATAATCCCTGCAATGACGGCTATGGCCGTTGCGCCTACGCCGAGAGCAGTCAGAATGCCCAAGAATACAAGGTAAAGGATAGTTAGAACTGCATAGCAAACTATAATCCTCGCAGTGAGGCCTGTGTCTCTCTTCTTCCATGGCTGCTCTTTTTTTGGCGAATACATCAGATAGCGACGGTAATACTATGCAGATTTAGTATTATAATCATTTACCGCCCCTGTCCGATACAAAGTCCTCGAGTTTGTCCATCGCCTTTTCCAGCAACTCCTCCTGAGGAAGGTAAACGATCCTGAAATGACCGCTGCCGTAGGCCGCGCCAAAGCCAGACCCATGCACGGTTAGGACGCCGGTGCTGTTAAGCAGGTCGATTACAAACTCTTGATCGCTTTTCCACCGGCTTCCCAGGTTCAGTTTTGGAAAAAGGTAGAAAGCCCCGCTTGGGACTTTGCAGCTCATCCCCATTTCGGCGAGTCGCTTTACCACAAAGTCCCGTCGCGAGCGAAGTTTGCTGACCATCCTTGGAATGTGGTCCTGGGGACCCTTGAGGGCTTGGACGGCTGCCACTTGAACTGGAAGGTTTGACGCGATTCTGACCCTTGCGAGTTTTGGCACGTCCTCCCTCAGCCCGTCGAGCTTCCTCGACTGGCTGTTCATGCAAAGGTAGCCGCAGCGCCAGCCAGTCATGAGATAAGATTTCGAAAAGCCGTTTAAAAGAACAATGGGGGCGTCCTTTGAGACCTTCCCGATGCCTGAAAACTGGGAATCAAATACGATCTTGTCATAGATTTCGTCACAAATTACATAGAGGTCATGCTCGGTGGCAATATCGACGAGCTGCTGAAGGCTCTTGCGGTCAAAGACCTCGCCAGTGGGATTGTTTGGATTTATGATAACGAGGGCCCTTGACCTCGGAGTGATTTTGGAACGCAGGTCCTCGAGGTCGGGCCGGCCATCACTGTGCAGCCTGAACTCCACCGGTCGGCCTCCGTAAAATTTCGCATAAGAGGAATATGGAGGGTAATACGGCCCGGGCATCAGGACCTCGCTGTTCGGATCGACTATCGACGCCATCGTCATGTCCAGGGCCTCCGAAACGCCGTTTGTGACCAACACGTCGTCTTCCGAGACATCAAGCCCCTTCTCTGACTCTTTTTCAACAATCGCCTGACGCAGCTCCTGAAGACCCTCCGACTCGGCGTAGTAGTTCAGGTCACCACTTACTGCGTCTATGAGGGCCTGCTTGATGTGGTCGGGCGTCTTGAAATCAAACTTCACCGGGTCTCCGATATTTAGATAAATGATGTCCTTACCGCTGGCCTTGTAACGCCGCGCGTATGTGGCAATGTCTCGGATAGCATATTCAACGCCGTGCGTACGGTCAGATACCTTCAATTGAGCGTGACTGAGGTAGGGCAAGCGAGCCGAGTTAAATTGTTAGTGATTTTCTGAATTAAGCACGCGGGAGTTCACAATGAGATGCTCAAGTTACATAAAATGTGAACAACAAACTTAAAGCCTAATCGTCTGAGTCTTGCTTGAATGGTTGCCAGCTATGAAGATGTCATGAAACTTGCTCTCGAACGCGGGTTTTACTTCCAAAGTTGCGAGATTTATGCGGATGCACCAGCGGGCTTTTGGGAGTACGGGCCGACAGGGGTAAACCTGAAGAACAAGTTCATTGAACTGTGGCGCCGCGAGCTGGTAAGGCGGGATGGCATGATGGAGATTGACGGATGCCAGGTGATGAGTAAGAGCGTTTTTGTGGCATCCGGACACATCGGCAACTTTACCGACCCGATCGTCAAGTGCTCCAAGTGCGGCTCCACTTTTCGGGCGGACAAATTCATTTCGGAAAAAACTGGCGAGAACGTGCCGGAGAGGCTGGGTGACGAGGAAGTAAACGCAATTATCCGCAAACACAACCTGAAATGCCCCAACTGCAAGGGGGAATTTGGGGGAGTAAGCAGGTTTAACATGATGTTCAGGCTCGGCATAGGTCCAGCTGGCGAAGAGGCATATCTTCGACCCGAAACTTGCCAGAGCATTTTTGTAGACTTTTCAAGGGTTTTCAAGACCATGAGAGGCAGGCTGCCTCTGGGGATAGCCCAGATAGGCAAGTCGTTTCGCAACGAGATAGCGCCAAGGCAGAGCCTTTTGCGGTTGAGGGAATTTTATCAGGCCGAGATTGAGGTATTCTGCAACCCAGCGCATGTCGACAGGATGCCGCGCTTTGAAGAGGTGAAGGACACGGTGCTTCGACTCTCGGATTCTGAAGGTAAACCAATTGGCCAGATGACTGCCGACGAGGCGGTGAGGAAAGGTCTCATTCCAAACGTCCTTGTCGCGTACTATCTGTCGCTTCTTACCCTTTTCTACGAGAAGACAGGCATTGACGTTTCACGGAGCAGGTTCCGCAGGCTTTCCGACGAAGAAAAGGCGTTCTACGCAAGCGTGGCCTTTGACTTTGAGGTCGAGACGAGCATAGGATGGCTGGAGCTTGTAGCGTGCAACTACCGCTCGGATTACGACCTGAAGGGCCACGGCGCGACGAGCAAGCAAAACCTTGAAGTCGTCGACCCTTCCGACCAGACAAAGGTTCTGCCGCATGTCTTCGAGTTATCCATGGGCATAGACCGCAGCCTCTATACGATCCTAGAACACTGCTACTACGAAGACCAGGAGCACGACGATAGAATCGTTCTTAGGCTCAAGCCTTACCTTGCTCCGGTGCTCGTGGGGATTCTTCCCCTGATGACAAAGGAGGGTCTAGGAGAGAAGGCCCGAAGGATTCACGGAGAACTCAAACTTGACTTTGACACCTTTTACGATGAGTCTGGCTCCATAGGACGGAGATATCGCCGCCTCGAGGAGGTCGGCGCTCCCTTTGCCGTAACCGTCGACCAGCAAACAATGAGCGACGACACTGTGACCGTGCGCCACCGTGACTCGATGACCCAGGACAGGTTGCGAATTGCGGAACTGGGGGAGTTTATGCGTCGCGCCGCCAGCATTCCCGCTCGCCGATGACGAGTGCTTTTATTTCTGCGCAGGCAAGCAGAGTCATGCCTACCAGAGCTGGCGGACATCGCGACCCAAGGAGGATTGCGCAGGACTCCGATCCCCCAGGCGAGAAGTGGCTGGTCGCATTTCGAAATCCAAGCTCGCGTTCAAGGCCTGATAGTTCTTTGGTGCGTGAATTTCTGGCGCCGGGGTTTTACGAAGCCTATGACATCGTAATGACCTTTGCAGAAAGAACAAACTTTGAGGTGCTGTGGTTTAAAGAGAGGAGGCTTTGCGAGGGTCTCGAGGGTTGCAAGTTTCCTATGCTCGATGCTCGATGCACTTTTTGCAACAAAAGGTTCAATCATGCAGAACCCGTACCTTGCTTTTACGAGGACTGTGGGGCGCAATTTTGCTCTCGGGACTGCATGGCAGAACACAAGGCACTCAGACACAGATAGTGTAAACTGACCTGGGCCCAGACGTCGTGGCGGCAGGTGCTACTCCAAGGGTTTTATCAGCTCAAGCGTGACTATCCTGATTCTTTCAGGGTCCCCCGCGAATTGGTCCAGACACCCAGTTGAGTATCCTGAAGGCGCCCCGGGCATGCAGGACAGAGCCTTGAAGTTTATCGATTCAAAGGTACGGACCAGCCAGTCGACCCACCGATAAAACTCGATTGGCGGCACGGGCTCGAAAAGATCATTCGTAAGCTCTGTTATAAGGTGAAACCTGCCCCCGGAACGCAATTTTAAGTAGAGCACGCGGTAAAATTCCCTCCAATCATCCTCCCTGGATTGGTCTATCAGGGCGGGGTCGGGGAGAATTGAGATGAATTCGTCCACAGAGCAGTTGTCGTATCTTCTTAGAGCATCTTGGCAGAGAGAATTAATTACCGTGGCATTGGAAGGAAGGAATTCCCTCGCAAGCTCGCACTTGGCCGGATCGACTTCAATTCCTTCAAAAGTTATTCCTTGATTCATCCCTGCTTTTGCAAGGTTCTTTAAAAAACGCCCGTCGCCTATCCCCAGCTCCACCACTAGTGGGTGGCTGGCCGGCCTGCCAGCTACCTCGTTCTGCGCGCTCATGAGCCGGATTAATCAGACTTTGAGTAGTTCTGCTTCTAGGAGCTGAGTAACGAGCTGCACGGCTTCCTGCTCCACCTGCTGCCTTGGAAGCCCGAGTTTTGCAGAGAACTGGTCTGTTAGCTGATTCAGTGTCCTGGAGCCGTCGCAGGTGTTCCAGAACTCCACGATCGCGTCGTTGACCATAAATCCCTGCTCCTTTTCGTTAAGCAAGATAAGCGATCCGTCTTCCTGCTTTGTCAGCCTGCCAGTCTTGAGAGGCTTTGATTTTTCATAATCGATCTGGAAGCGCAGCTTGGGTTTTCCAAAACCCATCCGCTCCCGCGCACTAGGATCCATCTTTTCAATGCTCCATGGCGGATCCCATACGATTTCCACGTTGATATTGCCGATGCCGTTAATTTTCCCAACGTACCTTTTGACATCGC
The DNA here is from genome assembly GCA_039938515.1 of Nitrososphaera sp. NCBI lineage: Archaea > Thermoproteati > Nitrososphaerota > Nitrososphaeria > Nitrososphaerales > Nitrososphaeraceae > Nitrososphaera > Nitrososphaera sp. The sequence continues at coordinate 41,101 of JBDUUL010000014.1, forward strand.
TTACAAGAGTATCATGGAGAGGGCAACCGCGAGTAGTCATTGTCATCTTGATGTCAACGTCCTTCCCATGTGCAACATTCACGCCATAAATCAGACCAAGATCAACAACATTTACGGGGATCTCGGGGTCCATGCACTTTCTGAGTGCCGTGTACACCTGATCCACGCTGACAGCCTCCTGCCTAGACATAGCAACTCAGGTAATCTCTGATGTTTTAAATACTTTATCTACAGTGCGCTATCGGGACAAGTCATCAGGAACCTGGATTCAGCATTGCCGGATAGGGCTAGCCCAAGAGCGTTTTGAGGTTTTTTTCAAACGGAGGATTGAGTATCCCGCGTTCTGTAATGATGCCAGATATGAGCTCTGGAGGAGTCATGTCAAAGGCCGGGTTGAATATCCTGACGCCTCTGGGGGCGATGCGCTTTTTCCCTACCTTGACCACCTCGTCAATAGACCGCTCTTCGATTACAACGTCTTCCGGATTGCTTTCAAAGTCAAAAGTCGAAAGCGGGGCGGCCACGTAGAACGGAATCTGGTGTTTCCTTGCCAGGATTGCAACCTGGTATGTACCTATTTTGTTAAAGACATGTCCTGTGCGCAGGACCCTGTCCGCGCCGACAATCACTCTCTGGATTATTCCCCGCGACATCATGTGACCTACTGCTGTGTCCGGTATAAGGCTAACATCAACACCATCGTGCTGCAGCTCAAAGGCGGTTAGTCGAGCTCCCTGCATCACAGGCCTTGTCTCCGTGGCTACAACGCTGAGCCTCTTCCCCGATTCACGCGCAGACCTTATGACCCCCAATGCGGTCCCGTATGCGACCGTTGCCAGCGAACCGGCGTTGCAGTGTGTCAATACAACGTCGCCATCAGTAAACATCCGTGCGCCGTGGGACCCAAGGCTCCTGTTCGACTCGATGTCTTCGTTTGCCATGACCAGCGCTTCATTTAGGACGTCCGACTTCGCTTGTTCAACACTTTTAGATTTTTTCGCTTTATCCATTACCCTTTCAAGGGCCCAAAAGAGGTTCACAGCTGTCGGGCGTGTTGACCGCAGGAGCTCGAATGCGGTGGACATGTCTGCAATGAAATCATCTTTCGTCTTTGCCGCACTTTGCCTGGCCGCGAGCGCGAGGCCAAAGGCCGCCGCCACTCCAATCGCAGGCGCGCCCCGCACGACAAGCCTTTTGATGGCGTCGGCCACTTCACGATAATCCTTGCAATTCTTGTAAACGAGACGGCTTGGAAGCTTGGTCTGATCAATCAACTTCAGGCTGCCGGCATCCTCGTCCCAGGCGACGGTGAGTAACAGATCTAGGTTCTTGCTACGTTTGTGATCTTTCTTGGCGCGGGCTGGCAAGTGCCAATAGCCCTGCGCGGGTTTAGATTATAAAATCTAACCTGCCTGCGGCCGAGGTCTGCCTATTGAAGCGATTCTACCGTGCTGGAATTTCGATCTATCCAGCATTCCGCGCCCGTCATATATGGGAGTCGCTCCGGTGATTTTAGAGCTCAGCTCGCGGTACTCAGGATGATCAGCTACTAGCATTATCAAATCGGCGCCGTCAATTGCCTGCTTTAGATTTTGCGTAACGGGTATTCCTTCCTTTTCGAGCCTTGCGTCGGCCTTGACCAGCGGGTCGTGAACGCGGATCCGTCCGACTCGGAGCTTTTGAAGCTCGCTTATGACATCATAGGTAGGCGATAGTCGGGTGTCTGAAACACCTCCCCGAAACGCGAGGCCAAGAACTGCGATAGTTGCATCAGAACTGTGAGCATTAAGTAGACTGACTGCCTGCTGAGCGCAATAGGCAGGCATCGTGTCGTTGACGTTTCTGCTCAGGCGTGTAATATTGCAGTCAATCTTCATGGCATCGGCGGTATGAAGTACAAAGTGAGGATACACCGGGATGCATGCGCCTCCTACGCCAGCGCCGGGCCTATGGATATGTGAGAATGGTTGTGAATTGGCGGCCTCTCGGGCTTCCCAAAAGTCAACGCCTATTCTCTCGCAAAATTTTGCGAGCTCGTTTGCAAGTGCGATGTTGACATCCCGGTATATCCCTTCCAGAAGCTTTTCAGTCTCGGCAGTTCTCATGCTGCTAAGTTGAATTACTCCTTTTTTGAAAATGAAGGAGTAAAGGGCCTTCCCAAGCTCGAGGCTCCTCGGCCCGGCGCCAGAAATTACGGCGGGATACCTTTCCTCAATATCCTCTATCGCCCTGCCTTCGTATATCCTCTCGGGATTGTACAACATAAAGAAATCTTTCTCGACGGTAAGCCCACTTTCTTTTTCAAGGATAGGAAGAATGACGTCTTCCGAAGTCCCAGGAGGCACGCTCGGGTTGAGAGATACGATATCACCTTTTTTCATCCCTCTGGCTATGGTAGATGCGACCTGCTTTATCGCGCTGAGATCGGCAGAAAAACTGCCATCTGTCAAAAGGACAGGAACGCATATCATTTTTAGAAAAGACTCGTGTGCTGCCTTTACAGGGTCGTCATAAACCAGAAAATGCTTTGTCTTGATACCCCTTGAGAATGCCTCGTTGACTCCGGGTTCCGGCACGTGTGTCCTGCCCTGCCTCGCATTCGCGAGTACGGCCGGCGATTTGTCGAAGCCTATGACATACGCTCCTGCTCGAAGCCAGGCCGCTGCAAGGGGTGAGCCGACATGACCAAGGCCATACATCGCTATCTTTAGATCGCCGGACCTCAGCTTACTTTTCACCTTTGAAGACGAGAAAACGTGCTTGTCTGCTGAGTCGGCCAGGGATGTCGAAGACACTGTCTTGGCGGCTGTTCTCTTCATCGGCGTCTTACATAAACTCTGGATATATTAGAGTTGATTATGGTTGGACTACCACATATCGGCCTATAATTGAGGTTAAACTCAATTAGCGCTCAGGCGGATGGAGCTTTATCTGCCTAAACTGCCTGACGAAATCAGAAGCTTCGCATTAGCACTCGGTCTCCCAGTCGCACTTGTCGGGTGCAGATGCGGCGAGTCTTCGCTTGAGTGTTGCGAGTATGATCTTGCCATATTCGACGCTGGCAATACTCAGTCAAACCTTGTGAAGGTTGAAGGTTATTTCATCGAAGAGCACCATTTCGATTTTTCTTCGATAGGCGCCTCTCCCCTGCTTGACACTTCCGATGCGATTGTTATCAGAGACTCGCCTTCAATGCAACTGTCCAGTAAAATCAACGACACGGAGCATTCCTTGGCTTCTCGCAGACTCTTGCAGTCGCTGGGTAGAAGGTCGCTTGTCAGGTCGCTTTTCTGCCAGGGAGAGGCTCTTGAGGCCTACAAAGAATCTGACACACAGGCAGCCGCGATGTGGCTCAAGATTGGAGCATTTGAGTATTCTCGGGGGACTTTGGAGATTGCAGGCACAAGGCCAATGCCGCTCCACGAGCTTGGTCAGCTGCGTAACCAGTCTAGTTCTCCTATCGACCACTCGGGTCTTGATTTGGCCACCGAGATAATAGGGCTTGAAAGGGCAAGCAGATCGGTTCTATCAAGATCGATTCCGTCGGCAAGGGCGCTGTTGGATGGCAGGCCTGACCTTGAACTGATAATGGCCAAGGCCAGCACCCTGCTGCAAAAACAAATGATAGCAGATTGTTATTATTACATCGGCATGCAAGTATGCAGTCATTTGTTCTCAGGAGCAGGAGTTCTCAAGGCAGGACACATGAATAGACAGAACTTTAACATGAAGCTTGTCGAAACTGCGTTGGATTTATCAATTGACGCTTCAACATTCAGGAAAAACCAGTCTGGCCTCTTTAGAGCAGCAACAATTGCTCTGAGAGGCCTCAAGAAAAATAATTAAGTTTTAGGCTCGCTTTTTACCTGTCCGAGGCACAGCGATTACTGCAGTGGGAGCCTCAAGCTTGTTCTTTGCCCTCAGCTTTGCCTTGTACTTTAGGTTCCTCGGCTTTGTCCTAAGTCTATAGCCGCAGCACGGGCACCATAGGCCATCCCACTTTATGAATATCTCGCATATCTGGCAGCGCTTT
>JBDUUL010000016.1 GCA_039938515.1 Nitrososphaera sp.
AAAGCGCTGCCAGATATGCGAGATATTCATAAAGTGGGATGGCCTATGGTGCCCGTGCTGCGGCTATAGACTTAGGACAAAGCCGAGGAACCTAAAGTACAAGGCAAAGCTGAGGGCAAAGAACAAGAAGCAGGAACTCAAGGTTCCACCCAAGCCCATCGCTGTCAGAACTCGCTGATCCTGAAAATTGGACCACGTCCCGGAGCCTATGCTAACCACCAAGGTTAGCAGCGATCTTGGGAGGGAATTTCTTACCCAGTTTTTGTTCTACCCAAATGGGATTTTCGTCATGATTTCCGAGGGCGAGCCCAGAATAGGCGCGCTCTCCGTCTCTATTTCCTCTTCCAACAGGGCGAACACCGCCAAGGTCATACCAAGCAAGCTTAATGCAGTGTTTGTCAATACTGTCACGGAAAAGATTGCGTTGATGACAAATGGAATCTCCATTGTTTCGCTCCACTCAAAGGCGCAACTTGAACTAGAGGATATGAAAGCAATTATGGGAGAGATAATGAGGGTACTTGGTGGAAGGGCCTCGGTTGAAGGAGCGACAGAATTGGGACAGAGCAAACATAAAGACATCGAAGGATAATTCACCCTCCGGTGCGGCAGCTGATCTGAGGGGTTTTCTTCAAGTCCTGCGTGAAAAGGGCGAGCTTCTCGAGACTGAGACGGAGATAAGCACCAAGTTTGAACTTGCCGCCGCAGTCGCTGAGATGGAAGGTCGCGAGGCTGTCATGTTCCGGAAGGTCAAGGAAAGCAGCATGCTCGTGGCCTGTAATGGCTGCGGCACGCCTTACAGATTTCTCCTGTCAATCGACTCAAAAGGTGCGACCGAAAGTTCTATGCCGCGGACAGAAGTCAAGCGCCTGATTCATCAGAGGGTCGCTTATGCGCTTGGTCATCTGTCGGCACCAACAGAGATCACGTCTGAAGCCCCTTTTGAAACCAATACTTCTAAAAATCTGGCTGACCTGCCAATTGTCACCCACTTTGAGAAAGACGCAGGGGCCTTCATTACTTCTTCTTCCGTATTCGTAAGAGATGAGGAGAGAGGAAATCAAAACTCGTCCGTACACCGGATGCTGTACCTCGACAGCAAGCACATGGCAATCAGGATGGTCGAGGGAAGGCACCTTCACAAGTGCTTCACCTACGCAAAGGAGCACGGCCAGGATCTCCGCGTTGCAGTCTGTATCGGGCTGCACCCGGCCATCACAATCGCATCGGCCTACCAGGCAAGCTACGGCACTGATGAGATGCAAATTGCCAATGCACTTCTGGACGGCCGACTTTATGCGAAAAAACTGGCCAGCTCTGGTCTCATGGTTCCGGCCAGCTCAGAGATTGTTCTTGAGGGCAGAATCCTGCACGACCAGACTCACGAGGAATGGATGGTCGAAATGCTGCGGACTTATGATTTCAAGAGACAACAGCCAGTTTTCGAGCTTGAAAGGATCCTTTACCGCGACAACGCGATTTATTACGACATCTTGCCGGGTTACTTGGAGCACCGACTGCTGATGGGGATGCCGGTCGAGTCCAAGATGTACGACCAAATCAAAGCAACGGTACCGAACACCAAGTCCGTGCATCTTACTGACGGCGGCTGCAACTGGCTCTCGGCGGTCGTCCAGATCGAAAAGAGGCTCGAAGGCGAGCCAAAGAATGCCATCCTGGCCGCATTCTCGTCTCATCCCTCCCTCAAGATGGTCACGATCGTAGACCATGACATCGACCCTACCAGCGCAGTGGCCGTGGAGTACGCCGTTGCTACCAGATGCCAGGCCGACAGGGACATTGTGACGGTACCCGGAGCGAAAGGTTCGAGCTTGGATCCTTCAAGCGATCAGGCCAACCTCTTGACTACCAAAATAGGCATAGACGCGACCGCAACGCTGCTCAAGCCCAAAGAGCGATTCGAGATCGCCAGGATTCCAAACCAGGCTGGGATCCGTATAGAACGATATTTCCCCGCGAGGAAAAACCACTCGACAAGAGAATAAATATCCTTGCTAAGTAAAGACTGGGGCTATGAAGCCCAACAACTTTGCTATGAGAGACTGGCATTTGGAGCACGTTGAAAAAGTCATTCTTAGGTTTGTAAAGGGGCTTTCGCCTGACGCTTCATCTTTTGAGAAAAGGAATTACAAAAAATATAGCACAGTCTCGAGTTGCGGCAAGCAAATTGAATACGATATCAAACATGGCGTTACTATGGAAGAAGTAATGGCAGTGGTGAGAAAAATTAGGCACGACAAGCAGTTCCGGGATTTGCAAAAGAGCCCGGAATCGCTCCAGCGTCTGGATGAACTTGAAAGGCAGATTTGTGCGCCAAAGAAAGTTGCAACGTGGTTCTAAATGTCCGAATTCAGGTTCACCGACGGAAACCTGATTATCCTCTACGCGCAGTTCAGGCCTCACTCGTCTGATGCTGGCGCCCTTCCGGAATACATCATCCGGCGGATTCAGACCTGCATCGAAACGTATACCATGGTTGTCAAGTCAAAACCGGACGCCAACAAGAGCATGGTCGTGCTGGTGGCAGACGCCAACATGGTAGAGCCCATAAAGCGAATGCTTGCAAGTGGAGGGATCGATGAAAAAATAGTAGCTGCAGATACCGAATCGCAGAGCGTTGGACAGGCGATTGAAAACGTCCACAGCATAATCCAGTCAAAGCCCAACCCGCCTTTCATATACTTTATAGCATCATACTGGCTCCAGGATGTCTTTAATTCTACAGTAATCTCCAAACTAAAGGGCATCAAGGTGCAGTTCTACGGGTCCCTGGACCAGAGACCTCTTCAGGAAATTGAAGCAGACAGGGCGGCTGACGCGCCGAAGAAAGGCACAGAGTACTACAAGCGCAAGGCGCAGAACAGGGCAGTTGACATGCTCCTAAACGTAATATTTCCTGACTGAGCCCTCGGGCTGACAAAGATTTAATATCCATAACCAGCTCGGCATATTCGAAAGCGGTCATCGTCTAGTTTGGTCTAGGACACTGGCCTTCCATGCGTCGTGCGAGGTCAGCCCGTAACCCGGGTTCAAATCCCGGTGACCGCACCTATGTTTAGGGTGCGGACCATTCCTGCTGTCAAATCATTTCTGAAGATTCGAGCTGAAGGTCTTTGAAACGAGCGTCGTACCTGACTCGATGTCCGTGCTACCCTGGACGCTCCAGTTCAGGCTCGTAGAGTTGGCCCGGATAGCCTTGAAAAGTGCAGCGTTGGAGTCTGAATACTGCATTGTCGTCGAATCCGTGACGGGTATTGACGAATCGGTAAACAACGCAGGGCGGCCATTCAGGGGCACATCCTCGTACGAGAGGCTTCCGCTCGCCACCTTGGTTCCGTTTGCCATGATGTCATAGTCTATTTTTGAAGTTGTAAGAGTCCGGTCGTTGTGGTTGGTTACCGTAAAAGTTGGCTTCAAGATGAGGTTCTGATCGTTGTTCGGGTCAACGCTTGCCGAAATGCCTGTCAGGGTAATGTCGAATTTGTTGACGTCAATGGGCGTTTCAACGATAAGCGGGTAAAGAACAATCGTGAGACCGACTGCCGCAATAGACGCAATCAAGGCGGCCCGCCTTGGACCTATTATCAAACTTCGCCTTACCTCTTCGTGCAGCGGATTAAAATGTTTCTGGAAATTAGCAGTTGCAGCATCGATAATATATCGAGAACGCGAAACGCGAAGAAATGGCGCTTGCGGATGCACTTGTTCTCTGGGTGCATCTGATTTGCGCATCTATCTGGGTCGGAGGTTCCATTTTCATAGGAGCCGTGCTGGTGCCCGTTCTGAAGACCTACACTCGGAGCACCGAGGAGCTTGTTGCATTGATGGTAAAAGTCGGCAGGCGGTTTAACAAGATTACCATCCCCGCTTTTGCCATCCTCGTTGCGACCGGCATCTACAACTCGCGTGCGTTTATAGGCGAACCATCAGGATTGCTCGGCTCCGCATACGGTGAAATTTTGCTCGTAAAGATAGCGCTTGTACTGGCGACGATTGTCACGTACATCGTCCACATCAAGATTTTGGACGCAAAACTTGAACAAAAGATAATGTCCGGCTACGGCGGAAACGTGTACGTACAGTCCGTCCGTTCGAAGATAATCCATCTTGGTCGCGTAATAGTAATTCTTTCCGTAGCTATCCTCCTGCTCGCAGCCATGCTGCGCAGCGGCGCGCTTTAGGAAATACCCTGTTGCACAGGCACAATTTCAACAACATCCCCAGGCCTGTCTGAATCGGCATGCAGTGAATATTTGCACCCCGTGAGGGCAGCGGCTACGTGGAGATTTGTAAGCAGATGAGGAGTCCTCCGAGGAGTCCTGACAGCGGACTTGCCTGTAGCTAGTGAGAGAGGCAGGACAAGCATGTCTGCGAGGTGGGAGTCGACTGCCGCTCGGCAATCTATAGTGTCCAGAAATGCCTGCGCGGCTTCCCTTCCGACCTCCTCTGCGCGCTTGCCAAGTTCCCCGATGCAGTCTCCGCCGCAAAACACGCCGGGCTCATCTGATGAGTATACCAAGACAGACGAACCGGGCGAGCGTGCTGTTTCTATCGAGGATGTGCACGTGTGCGCGCTCAATCCCGCTCTTTCAATTGCTGCGAGCGCAGCAGCGATCTGTCTGTCTGCCACGTGCTTTGGGAGGTCACTGCATACGCTGATGATTTTGGGTGGGGGTTGACGGAATGCTGGAAGCTCAAAGGGCAGGACCTGCTTGCATGGAAAGATATCCACGGACACAATACCGCCGCCCTTTGGATAGTACCCCCTCCGTTCCACCTGCACGGAAAATTCCAGTCCAATCGCACGGTAGGCTGGCCGGACAACATGGCGAATGTAATCGATAGTTGGGCTGGCTCTGACATCTGTGCCTCCGATAATACGCAGTGATGCCCTGTTGCGCGTCAAAGCAACTGCAGGCACGATGGTCATCAGGACAAGGGGGATGCTTCCTGCGGTACCAATGTCAGCTGTATCGCCGATGGGCTCAAAAGAAGGCGAGTCGGGAGGCTCGAAACGAATCCATTCAGAGCCCACCTGAAGATTCTCGACCTTTGCAGAAAACAGCTCTGCCAGCAGCTTGATGGCCGATAGGTGCTGGGGCCTCAGACCGGGGTTTGGCCGTCCTGATCTAATTTTTTCAACGACAAGAGGAGTCCCGAGAATTATGGAGAGGGAAACCGACGTGCGGAGTATCTGGCCGCCGCCTTCGCCGATAGACCCGTCTACAGTGATTACTTCCCTCAATATACCACCAGGCCAGTTTCACTCAAAGGCGGACGACGTACCACTGTCTTTCTTTCAAATGACACAAAATAAATTTAATTTAAATTACTAGTCTGGTGCAGGCAAATCATTGCGCACCGGCCTGTTTGTTGGAAGGTTCCAGCCGTTCCACAATGGTCACCTTGCCAGCGCCAGGTATTCGCTCGAAAAGGTTGACCGCTTGGTAATCGTCGTCGGAAGCGCCCAGAAGAGCCACGAGTGGCGTAACCCCTTTACCGCTGGCGAGCGGATAAGCATGATAAAGGCTTCCCTCGATGCCGAGGAAGGATTTGACTGGCGACGGCTTTTGCTTATCCCGGTGCCCGACATCGACGTACATAACCTTTGGGTGAGCTACCTAGACCTTTTCGTGCCCAAGTATGACGTTGTTTTCACTAACGATCCGCTTACAAAATTACTCTTCCAGGAGCGGGGCAAGCTGGTCGACGAGCCGGCTCTCATAAGCAGAAAGGACCTGTCCGCGACAGAAGTTCGGCGGCGCATTACCTCCGATGAGAGCTGGCAAGAGCTCGTTCCAGAGCAAGTAGTTGACTTTATTCGGCAGCTTGACGGTGAGCACAGAATCAAGAGTCTGAGCAATACGGGCCATATGGGCCACTAGCTGGACAGTCGCCAGCCTTTTAGTAAAGAATCCCAGTAGTCACAGGGCAGGCTGGGTGCCTGAATGGGTGGGCTCGCGGCCGAATCGGTTGGTTATACGGCCTACAAACAACCGATCGAATGCCAAACAGGGAAAAAATATATTTCTATGATGTGTTCCATAGAGAACGCAGTGTTCGGCGCAGGCAAACCCAAGAATGAGGCCACTCGAGGTGCGTTGTTTGAAGAGGCAGCATGGTATGAGGATCTCAACAAGCTGTCCAATGAGGAGCTAATGAGAATGTATACGATGCTGGCAGACGGGCAGTACAGGTTTGCAAAAAACGCATGGTACATCCCGCTTGGAAGCGATCAACGATGTCCCATTATGGTCGCTAAGGGATTCAGATCTCCGGATACTCTCGACAAGATGGCAGAGTTTCAAGACACGGCAAAGGTCCTGGAAAAGGATTTCCGCAGTTTTATTGATGCCTGGGACTTTGGTCAAATTTCAGAGCTTGACATCGAAAAAGCAATTCTGAAAATACTTGAATCCCGCAATATCGAGATAACAAAGCCGCTCTAGCTTGTTTCGCAGGAGCACAGTGCAGGCGAGACTCCCAGGCCGAGCTCGTTGATAAAGATACAACGGCACGAAGGCCTAGCGCCTATCTTAATATACTCTGATCCATTTCCGGACTCAACGTGTCATTTCGGGAGTCAGGAGGCTACAAGGGGCAGACAGCTCAGCTACTAGCCGCAGCTGGCGCAAAAGTTGGCGACAAGGTCACGATTGTCGAACAGGACGCGCGGCTCGAGGGCATCCTGATGCCCAGATACGAGTCTGCAGCCGGTGATTATGTCGTAATTAAACTCAGGAGCGGCTATAACGCGGGTGTTGAGGTGGCAAAAATAAAATCGATTATCAGGCAAGATACTGAAGATTCGCAACAGCATGCCCCCTCAGTTCAGAGGGGAGAGACAAGGTCCGGATTCGTGTCAAACGAGCTTCCAAAGATCTCGCTTCTAAGTACCGGCGGGACGATTGCGAGTAAGGTCGATTATAGGACCGGCGCGGTCAGGCCCGCGCTCAGCGCCCAAGAACTGTACGAGTCCGTGCCGGAGCTAGACAAGGTGGCACAGATAGAGCCTACGGTTCTCTTTAGCGAATACAGCGAAAACCTCACTCCAGCCCACTGGACGGGTATTGCTGGGGCAGTTACTGAAAAGGTTCGTGCGGGTAGCTTCGCTGGCATCGTGATAGCCCATGGAACGGACACCATGCATTACACGGCTTCCGCGCTTAGTTTTGCTCTGCGAGGCGTCCCCATTCCCGTTGTTCTTGTTGGCGCGCAAAGGTCATCGGACAGGCCATCCTCTGACGCGGCCCTTAACCTTCAGGGTGCGGCTACCTTTGCCGCAAAATCGAAGACGCCGGGAGTCTTTGTAGCAATGCATGCGGACCTTTCGGACCAGGTCATTGCCTGCCATATGGGAACCAGGGTGAGGAAAAATCATACAAGCAGGCGCGACGCCTTCGAATCTATTGACGCAGAGCCTGTTGCCCTGGTGAGAGGCACAGAAATAACCGTGTCCGGCGAATGGCGGGCAAGGTTCGACAGCCAGTTCAGAATTTCTAACGTGTTTGTTGCAAACCCGCGTTTTGATCCGCGCGTCTCTCTCCTCAAGTACTATCCGGGATTTGAGCCCTCGATTATAGAAAATCTTGTTGCTGCGGGACACAGGGCGTTGATTCTCGAAGGAACCGGCCTGGGCCATGTGAGCAGAAGTACCTTTGAATCAATTCGGCGCGCGATAGCCGGCGGAGTGGCAGTCTTCATGACATCACAGTGCATCTGGGGAAGAGTCAGGATGACAGTTTACGACACAGGCCGGGACCTGCTTGAAATAGGAGTCATCCCGCTCTCGGATATGATTTCGGAGACCGCGCTGACAAAAGCAATGTGGGCGCTTGCAAATTCCAGCAGCCAGGACGAGTTTAAAGAGGCAATGACTCAGAACCTTGCCTTCGAGATGTCAGACACGATTGAAATCTGACAAAGATACGCCCACGAGTTTTTCCCCTTGTACTCACGATGCCGGAGTGACTGACGGTCGGGCGCCCAGGGTGAGCGGAATATCAACGTGTTTGCCATCGCGGAGAACATCTAGGTGGACCGTGTCGCCTACCTTCGTATGTTCTTCAAGATAAGTCAGAAGGTCATCGAGCTTGCTTACTTTTTGGTTATCGATCCCCAGGATCAGGTCGCCTCCGGTCGGAAGGCTATTGGCAGACCCGGACGCAAGCGGCTGTGACCCGCCGGAGGCCTGTGATCCTTTGATTCCGGCGGCGGCTGCCGGACTTCCAGAGGTCACACCCTCGACAAGAAATCCGCGTGGATCCTTAAGACCAAGGGCGGCTGCTAGCTCAGGGGTCATGTCCATCCCCGATACGCCTACCCACGGGTGCTGGTAATTCCCCGTGGCAAATAGCTGCTGAACCACCCTGCTTATCGTGTTGGAGGCCAGGGCGAACCCCACACCCTGAAAGGCTCCTGAAGTGGAGTAGATTGCGGTATTCATTCCCACGACCTTACCAGTGCCGTCCAATAGAGGGCCGCCGGAATTGCCCGGGTTTATTGCCGCGTCGGTTTGAATATTGTCTGGAATCATGTAGCTTGGAGGGGATGACTGGTCAAAGAAGCTCTGGTTCTGAGCCTGCGACTGCTCCGGAATAACCCTGTGGAGTCCGCTCACTATTCCTTCAGACATCGATCCCGACAGGCCGTAAGGGTTTCCAATTGCAGCCAACGGCTCGCCTACCACAAGCTGGGAAGAGTTTGCAAGTTGCAGCGGCACCAGCTTGGAACTTGAGATGTTTTGCACCTGGAGCACTGCAATGTCTGAATACGGATCCGAGGCGGCTACCTTAGCGTTGTATACAGTCCCGTCAGTGAATGTTATATGCACAATGCCGCTCTGACCGGAAATCACGTGATAATTAGTTATGATGTGGCCTGAGGTGTCATAGACGAACCCTGACCCCAGGGAAGTCGCGAGGGGGTCGCTTGACGTCGGGCTGCTCGATGTGACCTGAACCACGGATGGCTCAGAGTTTACAAACACTTGCGCAAAACTAATCTTGGCTTCAGTCGAGGGAACCTGCGCCAATTGGGTTGCATTTGAAGACTGCTGGGCAAGCGCCATCCCGCCGTTAGGACCATGCATGCCAAGCGATGAAATGCCAATGGAGGACGAAATGATGGCCACTATCGTAAGTGAAATCAAACTTTGACGGCTGGACAAGAAGCGCAACAGGAAGGTCACTGCATCTAACGCACTTATCAGTTACACAAGGCAGTACCGGTAGGGTGTTTTATTTTGATTTACGTTGCACCTTGGCTAAACAAAATTCTGCTTCGTAAAGCCAGTTATTCGCATCCTGTCGCGAACGCTTCATCCATTCAATCGACGCCTCCGGCGAGGAATGGTTAATACGACCAACCGAGCGATTTGCGGCTATTGGGAACCCTCCCGGATCCGGCTGACCTTCAGCTAAAAGTGGGATTTGAGATTCATCAGCAGCTGGCAGCTGATACCAAGCTTTTCTGCAAGTGCTCGTGCGAGGATGCGTTGAACCAATACTACGTTACATTTGACAGAAAGCTCAGGCCTTCTCGCAGCGAAATGGGAGGGTTCGACCCTGCTGCGCTCTTTGAGTCAAGCCGAATGCGCACCACAGAATATGCCGCCGCGCACAGATCAAGCTGTCTTGTCGAGGCCGATGAAGAGCCGCCATGCGAAATAAACAAGACCGCGCTAGAATCGACACTCATATTCTCACTTGCGCTTCGCTCTCGAATCATGGACGAAATTCATGTCATGAGGAAGATAGTGATTGACGGCTCGAACACTTCGGGGTTTCAGAGGACCATGCTTGTTGCGACGGGCGGAGAGCTTTTGGTCGGAGAGAAAAAGGTGGGAATACAGAGCATATGCCTTGAAGAGGACGCATCGAAGCTTATTTCCGATGACAAGACAGGCCGCAAGTACGGGCTGGATCGCCTCGGGGTGCCTCTAGTAGAAATCGCACTCGAGCCGGTCTCCGGAATGCCGGAAGAGATCAAACATGTAGCACTTACGCTTGGGAGGCTGCTGCGTGCAAGCAAAAGAGTCGGAAGGGGTCTCGGCACCATCAGGCAGGATGTCAATGTTTCGATACTCGGAGGACCTGTAGTAGAAGTGAAGGGTGTTCAACAACTCGACCAGCTCGTGCCCGTAATCGAGTTCGAAGCGCAAAGGCAATACGGGCTTGTACTGATTGCAAACGAACTGCGCAAAAGAATTCCGGCCGGCTCTGCGGGTGATAGATATTCCGTTATTGACGTAACCAAAATCTTTGCTGACTCTGACTCGAAGATAGTCAGGAAGATTCTAGAATCCGGCAATTCGGTTTTCAAGGCGATGCGCGCTGAAGGGTTTGCAGGTATGCTTGGCTTTGAGCCGTTTCCCGGCGTCCGGTTAGGGAGGGAGCTGGGCAAGCTTGTCGGGTACTATAGATTAAGCGGAGTCTTTCACTCGGATGAGCTTCCAAATTATGGAATAGACCAGAGGCAAGTCGACGCCGTCAGAGAAGTGCTAAAACTTGGGCCAGGCGACGCATTCGTAATTGTCGGCGGACCCTCGGACAGCTTGGATCTGGCCTTATTTGCCATCAGGCAGAGGCTGGAAGCGGCGTTTTCCGGTGTGACAGCTGAAACGCGTGCTGCAACTTCCGACGGCCAGACGACGTACCTCCGTCCGCGGCCCGGCTCGGCTAGGATGTATCCGGAGACCGACATCCCGCCGGTGCGAATAAGCGACCACCTGCTGAGCGAGTTGGCAGGAAAAGTCCCCCTGCCATGGGACGAGCTTGTAAAAGCCATTTCTGCCAAGTATTCGCTCAACAGCAAGCTGTCAAATCAGCTGCTCGATTCGGATTTCATGGATTTGTTTGACAAACTCGTAGCAACAACCGGCGTCAACCCGACTTTTGCTGCATCCAAGCTGACCGAGGACCTCACCAGCTTGAGACGAAAAGGCTACGACGTCTCAGCATTGACAAACGACATGATTCTCGAGGTCTTTACAAAACTCAGCCAAGGGCAGATAGCAAAGGAGTCGGTAATTCAGATATTTGAGGTGGTTCTTGGCGGTAAGGCCAGCACAGTGCAGGAAGCCATTTCAAAAGTGGGAGCAAAATCCTTGTCCGAGAACGAACTGTCATCGGCGCTTGACAGAATCATTGACGAAAACATAGAGGTTGTAAAATCCAAGGGGCTAGGGGCCCTGAGCGCCGTCATGGGAAGGGCAATGGCAGAACTGCGCGGGAAGGCGGACGGGCAGCGCATCAACTTGATGCTAAAAGAAAAGATTTCCGGCATGGTAAGCAATTAGCGATGTCGCACAAGCCCAAGTCAATCAGAGAGATTTATGCGGACTCTATCTCTGTAAACCTGTCTACACTTGTCAGGCAGCTCGCCGAACGTGGTGTAGCAGCAGATCTAATCCGCACGATTTCTGCTGCCCTCGCAAAGGCATACGACCGAGAGGCTGAGAAAATAGCAATAGAGTGCGACGCTGACATGATGGCAATAGAAGGCGCTCCCAGCCCCCTAGAGCTCTTTGTAAGATGCATCAGAGATTATTCGAAATCCAACTCGATACCCGAGAGTGCATCTTCACTGCTTCGCGAATATGTGACTGCAATGAATGACTGGGGGTAGCCATCCGGATTGCAGCCCGATAATTTCTTGAAGGGTAGAATTTAATTGCAAGTTGAATGCTCAATTCGAGCAGCTGTGGGGGGCAGATTTGAGGACGAAAAGGCCGACTTTAATCCTAAATCCTGGCTCTCGAAATACCGCAGGCGCTCAGTTGGTTACCTTTTTGAGATGCTCCTTTTCTATCACGGAATAGGCATTGCGCTCTTGATTGGTGGAAGCGCCGCTATCGAATATGCCTTCCCGAGCCACCAGGAACCGTCACTTCCGCACTCCCTGTCAGGCGTTCTGACTGCGGGACCTATAGAGGAATCGCTGTTCTTCGGGATTCCATACTACGTGGTGGGTAGCAATTACCTTCTCTTGCTTACGGGTTCGTTCTGGGCCATACTCCATGTTTTCAACTCCAACTCATTTGACGCTGCGCACCTAGCCTTTGGCAATCTGTTGTTTGTCACACCATCGCTGTTTTTCAGCCTGCGGACCTGGGCCACGGGCAGGGGATGGTTCGCCGTAATCGTTCACTCCGCCTGGAATGTGATTTTCTTTGAGGCCGGATGCAATTCTGGCGAGTTCTCATGCACGATTTTTGATCCCACAATCGAGGCGACGGCTGGAAGCATCGCTGCTTCGGTGGGTCTGACCGCGGCTACTTATGTGTTATACAGGCTGAGGAACAGCAGGGAAAGGCAACCCCTGACTACAGAATCGACCTAGTCGAGTAAGGTATATTCCCAAGATAAATTGTATGATTGCGGATGTTCAAGGATGAAGTGGCCAAATGACTCAGCAACACAATGACCTCGTTACGGCGTCAATAACGGTTGGCGATGTCCGCATACAATTCAATGGCGGCGCCGAGTCCGTCTTGGCCTCGATCGTCAGCTTTTTGTCAAAAGAAGTGCCCGGCCTCGACCTTGCAAGAAGAATTTCCCTCAACTACTCTGTTACAGAGCTGATTGATACTTACTCGAGCCTTGTCAAGATTACGCCGGAGGGACCGCGGGTAATAAACGACTCGGACGCAAAACTATCAGACAAGGAGGTTGTAGCTCTGCAGCTTGTAGGAGCAAAGATTGCAAAAGATCTAGGCAAAGCAGCCAGCGATGCAATGCAGGTATCGGAAATCCATTCTGCAACAGCCCTTAACCCCAAGTCCATAAGCTCCAGGATATCAGAAATGCTGAAAAGCTCTCACGTGGAGCGGGACAGCGCGGAAACCAGTAGGTACCGGATTACCACCTCGGGCATCCGCTGGCTACATTCGACGATTTCAAAAAAGGTAGGAACAAAAGCCTGGAAGAACACTCCTATGGCGGACGCTTCTGCAGGTACCTGAAATTTCTCATTGTCCCAGTTCGCGTGAGAATACCCTCGCGGACCATATCAGCGAGTGAGTGAGAGACAGCAGTCTTGTCATAGTTGTAGCCTCTCCGCCCAAGCTCTTCATGAACCTCTGATAGAGATCGCTCCTCTGAGAGATACGACTCGGTCCATAGCTGCTCTAGCAGGCCTCTGCACGTCATGCTGCTGGTTTTTGCGATCCTCTGTCGGTCGGCAGACTCGGGCACTACCCGCTGTTGCATGGCGTTCTTCTTCAGTTCGTCCATCTCTGCTCTAATCTGCCGCAGCTGCTCCTCCAGACCTTCATCGGTCCACCGTTTAGCCGATTCATCGAGAGTCGAGAGCACCTTTGAGACGACATCACGTAGCCGCGATTCCGAACATGCGATTTCGACCTCCCAGTCCCGGTGACGCAATTTCACGCGAACCTCGTCGATGGGCTGATTACCGGCCAATCGTTGACGCATTACGGCTGTCTATTGATAAATTTGTTGCTGACCATATTGCGCATGTTGCACAATATTAATATAGTTGTGCCCGCAGTTGTTGTTGAACAACATGGCCGCTCAGATTTCATCGATTCCGTTTCTGCAGCATCCACTGCTAGGTGAGTCAGTTGCGCTCTGCATTTCAGACAAGCTTGGTGCCCTGCGAGGCAAAAAGGTGGTATTCAGTCAGGAGGACAAGAACATGGTGCCCATCGAGGGCTGGGGGATCTCGCATTTGGATTCCATCCAGCGTCCGATTGTAACGCTGCGGGCCAGAAAACAGCCAATGGCGGTCGCGGCAGTTGATTCTAGTTGCATAAAAGTCGCAGATAGCGAGGACGGTTATGTATGTGCCGTAAAATGCGGCGTAGCAATCTCCTATGCGGGCAGCTCGCTTTTGCATAAAAGGATAGGACCTTTTCTATTTTACATCAATGAGCATGCGTTGTCTGAAGCAGGCATAGAGGACAAGCTCGTGAGGCTGCTGCTCGCCGATTCGGAACGTGTCGAGCGATTTGTAAGGATAAGGACCGAGCGTTCAGTTCAGAATGAGCTATCAAAATCTCTTAGCCGGGCGATTATACTGGTGGACGGGTCGCTTAGGCCGTCTCAGTTTGAGGGTAGGCAGAATCGTCTTACTGAAATCGTTGAAAACTGCGCGCTTGCAGGAAACCTTCTCATCGGCCTGAGCAAGAGCACAAAGTTCAGGGTCCTAGAGAGAGCCTCTTCTTTGCTCTGCAGTGTACCCACAGCTGCTTGCATGGATGTCACTTCGCTGGTGAGGGCCCTGGTTAAAAGTTCCTATGGTGATAATTTCATGGTCACATTAGGAGAGGAGAGGTGCCCTGTCCTCCGGGCGGATGTTGCGAGTGGCGGGGCCGAAGCACTTTCTCTGCTACTTGGAAACGATCAGGTTCATGGGGGGTATCCCGAGTCGCTAAGACTTGCACACCATATATCGACTTTCTCGGCTAACGAAATCACCTGCCTGCGAAGCTACCTGGTGAAGAGGTTCGGCGTCGTGGAACTTGCTTCCCACGATTTGCGGGCAAGCCTTTTGGGGTCGATGCACGTTTGAAAATACTTTCAAAGAATGGCAACGAGGTGTTGTTTCTCGCAATGAAAGACGACGACCAGACACCCAAGGGCGAATACCTCTTGATCGAGGAGGATGGCCGGTCGATGGTGGTTCAGGCTTATGATGAAGAATACTTGTCTTCCCAGGCCCTTACTGAGGACATTGTTAAGGAAGAGATTATTCGCGCGTCTAGCACGGAGAACGTCTACGATCCACTGAACATTGGCCGCATTGCAAAACTAATTCGTGACGCGAGGATTGTCAAGACGAAAATCAGGGGCTACATTGCGGAAGGCAAACTTTCGTCAGGTGGTTCATGGCTGCCCTCAAGGGTAGACTCGACGGTTAGAAAGCTCCGGACGCGAGAGCTTGCCCAGATTCTAGGTAGGACAGGCATCTACCCGATCCCCGTTGGCAAGTCCGGTGACGAGCCTTTCGAGGTGTTCGCGGAGGACCTAGACGGCAGGCTGACTATCATAACAGGCAAGAAGGAGTCAGGCAAATCGCACCTTTCAAAGGTGCTGGTAAAAACGCTAGTCCAGTACGGGGCAACCGTGATTGTTTTTGACTTGAATAATGAGTATGGAGGCCTAGCATTGAACAGGGACGGAAGCCCGTCTGTCGTGCATGACAAGATAATGGTACTTGAGCCGGGAAAGAAACTTGCTTTCTCGCTAAACTATTGCGGCAAGGCAGCGGTTTCAGGAATTCTTAGGAACTCTCTTGATACGCCTCCCGCATCTCTGAGAGAATTTTTTAGAATCTGGGACTGGCTTGAAAATAAAGGCTCGCTTGGAATCGATGCGCTGTCAAACGCGGTGAACACATGGAACCTCAACGAGCTTGTTAGAGACGCCCTAGTATCGAGGATGCACATTATTCAGGCTTCGCGTCTCTTCACCGACTCGGGTTCATTTCGCTTCGAGGACGCAATTTCCTCCGATGGGAGGGCGCTTGTAATAAGCATGGCAGAAGCCCCGGGCGTCGTCAGAAGGATTGTTGTGGAGCTGGTTTTGGGTAAAATAGTTGACCTGCTGGAACGAAAGCTGATTAGCCCAATTTTTCTTTTCGCGGAGGAAGCGCATCTCTACATCAGGGATACCTACTGGGAGGACATTATTACTCGGATGCGCCACTTTGGAGTCTATACAACATTTGTTACAAACCAGCCGGATGCCATCAGCGATGGCATTTACAGGCAGGTCGACAATATCTTCCTCTTCAACTTTACGAATGACAATGACCTCGACAAGGTGGCGAGGATTTCGCTGGTCGACAGCGACACGCTAAAGTCCATTGTCCGCACCCTGCCACAGAGGCAGTGCCTTGCGATAGGGAAGGCGTTTTCGGATCTCCCCATCGTCCTCAAGGTATCGCCTGTCGAGGTTATGACGCTGGGCGAAACGAAGAGGTTTTTCAGCAGGAAGAGCTGACTAGACCAGTGCGACTTGTCCGCGCTTCTTTGAGCCTATGTCGATGGCCTCGGAGATCGACGACACAAATATCTTGCCATCACCAGGGGAGCCAGTGCTTATCGTGTCCAGTATTGCCTTGATAACCTTGTCAACATCCGAATCATCGACAACTGTCATAACATTGGCTCGAGCAGAAAATTCCGCCGGAACTCGCTCCGTGCCCCTCCCGCTGGCTACCCGCGGCTTTTCGCCTTTACCCCTTCCTTTAGCATCGAGTATAGTTGCGCCCCCAACCCCTGCCCTTTTGAGAGCCTCATTTACAGCGTTTGTCTTTTCGGCGGCGATGATGGCCTCAATTCGCTTCATATTCCGTGTTCACAGAAATTACAATATAAGGTTTTCAATAAATCCGCTCTTGCTGTTCAGATTATGTGCTATGGCTTGCTGGCATGAAATTATCATAAAATACGCTCACAAGGTAACGTAAACCCGTCAATTCTGGAAAGGGGTTTTAGAACAAAACACCGATCTACTGATAAGGACATGGGCGTTGATTCCATGCTCATGAGTAGCATCGACCAAGACCTTCAGAGCAGGCTGAAGAACCGCAGCAAACTGGACATAATTTTCGACGTTTTAGTATCAGCAGTTGGAGGGGTAAAAAAGACCCACATAATGTCAAAGGCCAACCTTAGCTCCGAACAAATGAGTTTTTACTTCAATTCTCTTCTCTCACAAAGTCTGATCGGCGAATCCCGGGACATGGACGACAATCCGGTCTACAAGACAACAGAGAAGGGGCTCAAGTTTATCCACTGTTGCGCGCAGATAAAGTCGCTGATCCCATCCACATCAAAAACTGCCAAGCGCGCCGGAACAGAACTACTCGATCCGCTTGTGTTCGTCTGAGCCAGAGCACAAATCCCTGTTGGCGCTGAACTCTACCGATGCTACAGCCCACGACGTTTGGGAACATTCGCTGGGCTAACTCTCTGGTCCTAGCGCGGATATTCCAGACGCAGAGGGCTTTCTTTAGCAGCCGGCTAACTTTGCCCAGTCCCTAGTGGCAAACTCACTAACACTGCACTGTGACTTGTCAAGAAGAGCAGAACCGGAATGAAGCAGTTGCTCATTCATGCTTAGCCCAGAACAGTAGACTGCAGCAACTATGCTGTCTCCACTGGTAGGATTGCCATCATCTTGGTCTATGAGCGCGCTGTTCCCTAGGCAATATGTCTCCAAGATTGAAACTGCGGACTCGCTCCTTCCCCCCTGATTGGGGACTGTTGAACTGGAGACGAGCGCGAGCTGAACCTTGTAGATAGTATTGTTAAGCTGCAGGTATAGCGAGTTAGGTCCGGCTACTCTGATTATCGTCCCGACAGCACATCCTGCGGAGCCGCTGCATAAGGCGGTGGAGTTTGAAGGAGGGTTTCCTGCCACAGTGGAGGGAATTGCAGGATTGCTGGAATTTGCAAGCACCGAGGGCCCATTTGATCGGCCCATTGTTTGGTTGGCAAACTCCCATTCATCTGATCCGTCAGGAACGGCCTGCCATGTTCTCGCATCATGGAACCTGTCAATCAACAGAGGTGTCTTGCTCACAATTGCACCCGAAGAATTGGAGAGCCTCATCATGTCGGCAATGTTTGAAACTTGGTTTCTTGGAATGAACTGGACATAAAAGCCTCCGGGCGCCAATGACGGGCTCTGTGCAAACAATAGGGTCGAGTTAATGGTTTGCATCGTGTAATTAGCAAGCGAAACTGTCCTTGACGTAGGGTTGTACAATTCAATCCATGGGCTACCGCTACCTGGGGGATTCAGTTCGACTTCGTTGATCCTAATGTCCTGCCCTCTTGACTGATTCGCCACGGCCACAGCAGGCCGGTCAAGGAAAGGCGCTACGGCAGGGTTGCTCGGTGAGGCTGAAAGCAGGGGCACGCCAAACTGGCTGCCTCCGAACTGGGATGAAGCGCTAGCGGTTGCTATAGGTGATATCCCCATTTGGGAGCTGGTTCCAATGGAACCCACATTGGCAAATGTTAGCGAGAAAGTCAAGGCGGCCAGCAGCACCGCCGTTAATCCCGACCGAGCGCCATGCAGGTTCATAACTCGTTTACATCGATATGTCTGCGCGTCGAATAATAACGATTATGAAGTCCGGCTCTATCAACAAGTTCAGTTCAATTGCGCAGCTTTATCCGAAGATACAGGCGCTTCATCCTGCTTAGAACAAGAATTGCGGCAAGAACCGCGACTACGGCTATGCCGGCCTGAATGATCGAGATTTCAAACCTACTAAAGTTTGCCTTCGTAAGCGTCCCGTCGATAGGAGTGACAAACGCCACCAGGAATGCCACGACTGCCAGAACGACAAGCCACATCCCTGTTATGAAAATGGCCAAGCTTACTAATCCCAATTCAGTTAGAAACCCCCACAAAGATGCTTTGAAGCACAATGGAAATGAACGCAAGCCCCGAGGAAAATGCGGCAAGACCAAATATTTTCCGGCCTATGGTTTTCTCGTCAAGCGGACCGTCGGCCAGAATCAACCGAACAAGGGTGGCAGGCGCATTCTTTGACTTTGTTGCAGCAAGACGGTAATCCTCAAGAAGCATTGTGGGCCTTTCAACTTCCCGATGTTCAACGACCTTCTTTACGCTTGCCAGGAAGAGAAAGGAGTTCATTACCGCAGGCAGCAAGGCAATCACGCCGATTATTTCTGACTTACCGGCGATTGCCAGTGCACCATAAAGCACACCGAGCAGCAGGGTTCCAGAGTCGCCCGGGAATATTTTGCTCGGAAATTTATGGTACTTGTAGAATGCGATCGACACGGCCAAAAGCGGAACAGCGGCGACCAGGACGACGGTATTTCCGAATAACGCAATGCTTACCAATAGCGGGATAGACGCAATAATCACAAAACCCGAAGCGACGCCGTTTAGGACATCTATGGAATTGATGGTGTTGCCGGTTATAGGAATTATTACGAGTATCAGGGGAATGTAGAGAAGCGGGATGAAGGCGTGGCCAAAAATGAGGTTAAGATCGTCACCGTGAGCCTGTAGTACTATCATCGGGATCGCCGCTGCCAGCAGCGCAACGGGCTTGAACCAGCCCGGCATAACCCTACGATCATCGACATAGCCGACCAGAAACGCGATAGTGGTAGAGAGGAGGATTGCCAGAACTGTGGTGTTTGATGTGACAGCGAAGATGAATGCCTCCGACAACCCAACCGCAAGCATCAGGACAGGCCCAGCTGGCCTTGGAACGAGTGGCTTTGATTTTTTGTGATAGTCCTGAACCGTCCGCCCATGCGCGACAAGGTAGCGGATGAACCGCGGCATTACCAAGAACGTCGCCCCGAATGAAATTGCTGCTGCGATGAGGGCGTAGGCCACTACTTCTATCAAGGTCAGCGTGCCAACAGGCATCGTTTCAACCAACCTATGCCTTTGACCGATTGATTAATTGATCTTTTGGGACATCAAAAGGGGCGCAAAACCCGATATTGCAAGCAGCAATTTTGGCAGTTGTTATTTCTGCATTCAAAGAAATGGAAGGACGGGGAGGATATCTCGCCTGATAGCTCACTTCTTAGGGGTTTATTCCACCGTTTCTTAGCCTTTACTGAACATTGTCAGGATTAATTGCGGCATGGCCCGGCCGTCTGAATGAAGGACTGATACCCGGGACTTAACCTCCTTGGCGCTGTTTTAGCTGATCCTTTATCTTTTTCGCAACCGCTGGTCCTATCTTGTCGATGGCAGCTATTTTGGATTCTGAACTCTTTGCGAGTTTGCTCACGTCAGTATATCCGGCCCTGAAAAGCGCACGGGCTCGAACTCTTCCCACCTCTTCAAGCGATACCAGGGGCAAAAGTTCTTCACCGACACCGTACCTGATTCGCGTTCGGAGGTTCCCAATCTCTCCGAGTAAATCCTCGCGACCGCTGATTTTTGCCACTTCATAAAGGGCGGAGGACAGCCACCTGCTGACTTCGACTATCCTATGAAGGTCTCCCGGCTCAATGCCAGTCGATTCGCCAATAGCCGCTTCGCTGGCCTCGTCGAGCCACTGGGCAAGCGCCCAAAAACTCCTTGACGACTCATATTCGCTTAATGAATAAAACAGTTCGGTGCCTTTCGATTCAAGCAGCTGTGATACCATCTCGTAGTCTTTTTTCCTCAGGGCAAGTTTCGGATAAAAATCGCTGCAATTGGAGATAAGGTGCAGAAATCCGAGAGTGTGCCTGTCACCATTGTTGCGGGGTAGTCGATCCAGAGCTTCCCTGAAATTGACTGCCGTCAGGGGGTCGATGTAAAGCTGGGAAACTCTTTTGCCAAACTCGGTTGCGATGAACCTCTGGTTTCGCAAAAGTATCAAGCGCTCTTTTTCCAAGAATTCAAGAGCGCCGGAAAGTTTGAACTCAATGACGGAACTGCTACTCTGCTGCGCCAGGAGGGTCTTGGAGAAAAAACCGAGGATCTCGCCGTGCTTTAAGCCAGGATCTGAGGCAATAGTAGACAGTAAGTGGAATCGTACGGCTTTTTCGCTTGAAAGCCTAGACTTTAGCGGCTCCGGCTCCCCCAGGACATAGTGATCGTACAGCTCGTCGGCACTTATTCCGCTTTGCTCCGAGACGATTATCGACTCGCCAAAAGTATCGTATTTCGGCCTGCCAGCCCTGCCGGAGAGCTGCTTGTATTCAAGGACGCTGATTGGTGTGCTTCCCCCGTACTCGGAGTCGTATCGCAGCACGCTTGCCAGAACCACTCGCCTAGCTGGAAGATTCACGCCTGCTGCCAGGGTCGGCGTCGCGGTCAAGAGCCGGACCGTGCCTGACTTGAATGCATCTTCGATCAGCTGTCTGCTATGCTGCCCGAGTCCGGCGTGATGAAATCCTACGCCCTTTCTCGCAAGTTCGGAAAGAACCTTGGTGGTTTCCGTCCCCTCGTCAGTGCGCAATATTTTCGATGAAAGCTCCCCAGCTGCTTTGCGTCCCTCATCTGACATGCTGGCAAAGACCGCATCGGAAGCCTTTACCGCGATAGAGACTGCCCTTTTTCGTGTCTCGGCAAATATGAGTGCCTGGCCGCCATCGCTTAGGGATTGCAGAGCGACGTCGATGGCTGCAGCCGCGCCGGATCTCGGAACGCGAATCGTTCTCGCTCCCTTTCCATCGTTTGTTCTTATTGAATCGTAATCGAAAACACCCTCTATCAGTTTTGTCGGGCGCCACTTGCTTTCGACAGGCTTGCAGCCCAGCCAATCAGCAATCTCGGAGCTATTTGCCACTGTCGCTGACAGAGCGATCAGCTGCGCTTGGGGGTATCTCTCGCGTATCCGAGTCAGCATCATTTCCAGAGTGGGACCGCGTTCCCTGTCTGAAATAAGATGTACCTCGTCCGAGATGAACAGGCCAACCTGGCCCAGCCACTCAGCGCCATGGCGGAATAATGAATCCATCTTTTCGTTCGTTATCACGATAACGTCGGCTCCGGCAAGTTCCCTGCCGGTGGAGTCGTAGTCCCCTGTAGAAACTGCGGTTCTGATGCGTCCCGTGTCCCCGAGTAGGTCTTCAAGCCTTCGGAGCTCTTCAAATTTCTCAGAAGCCAGGGCCCGCAGAGGCGTAAGGTACACGCACTTTTGACGCTTTGCTAGGACGCTTGCGATAGCAAGCATTGCGACAAGTGTTTTGCCGCTGGCAGTAGGGGTGGTCAGGAGAACGTTCTGGCCAGTCATGACGCCAGCGTCGATCGCCGCTTTTTGCGGAGGGTAGAACGAATCATAGCCCAGCAGTTTGAGGAGGCGGCTAGCAAGAAGCTCAAGATGATTGGAAGACATTGCGGGTAGAGAGGGTTCATGACACGCTAGCGCGGGCTTTATTGCTTTGCGTTTCAGCAAGCATGCATCAGTCCGTGTCGGAGGGCGAGCGCTGATGTCCATCCTGCCGTCATCTAGGTGTTTTTGGTGCCTTTATGCAAACGAGCCTATGATTTTCGCCGTCCACAGAATTCTCATATATAAGACCCAATGAATGTAAAGTGTGACCAAGTTTGGCTCTTTTTCGTTCAAGGTTATCAAGCGCATTTTAGACATCCTCTCTGAGGATGGTCCGCTCAAGAAGACAAACCTTGCAACAAAGGCGGGCCTCAACTTTGCCGTCTGCAAGCGATATCTTGAACTGCTCGATGCCCTGGGCTGGGTCGAGGTCGACATGGATGTCATTGTCACTCAGGCAGGAAGAGTGGTCGGAGGTGTCTTGCTCGATCCAGACTCATTTAAAGAGATGCGCCTTGTGAAAAAAGCACAGGAAACCGCTGCGCTCGAGTGGAGAAAGGGCGCTGCCAGGTCCGAGATCAATCCTGGATCCCCATCACCCTCCCAAGCCAGGACAGGCGGCTGGAGAGAGCGGGTGGGCCAGGTCATTATCGTCGACGACGAGCCGGACGTCGCATTCACTTTTCAGTCGTTTCTTAACGGGGTTTGTCCTGCGAAGGCGTTTTCAGACCCGTTCGAGGCCCTGAAGGCCTTTGCTGATCGGAATAGAGACATGGAACTGGCAGTTCTGGACATAAAGATTCCAGAAGTAAACGGACTGCAGCTCTACCAGATCTTCAGGGTGCTAAACAAGGATTGCAAGTTTCTGTTTGTGTCTTCACTTGACGGTGCGCGAGAGGTATTGAGCTTGTACCCTGAGATCGGGATGTCCCAGATAGTCAAAAAGCCAATCAGCAGGGAAGCGTTCATTCAAGCAGTAATGGGTTCGCTGTCCAAAAGGAAAACTTAGCGGCTAATCAGTAGTCCCTCAATGAGCGATACTTAATTACTATAAATTTTCAAAACGGTCATGGCTACCGCGACATGGATTGACGGTCCCCCAGACTTTGATGATCACGAAACCTCACAGGACCGACGCCTTAATCAAATCTTGACTGACGCTACCTCCAGGGCATGTGAAGAATATGGTATTTCCTTTGGGAGTATGTCACCCATCCAACGCATGTTTGCAACCCACTACAGATGTAACTGCTGCAAGATGCTCCCGCTTTACAAGCTCGACCTCAGCAGCACCAGGAGAGCAAAATGCAGCTTGTGTGGACATCACGTGCCTTTGAAGAACTCTGGCAAATACGGAAAGGTAAGAAAGCAGGTTGCAAAAGTCTTGTCCGTAGAGCTGATTGGATGAGCCAACGGTAAAGTTCTAGGCTTTGGCCCAGTACCCAGACCTTCTTTCATAAATCTGGCCCTCCCTGTTTGCCTTTTCAATATACTTCTTGGCGTCGTTGTCATCACTAAACTTGCCGCTCTTTACAAGCTCTGAGATTAGGGATTTTTCTTCAACATCATTGTTATCGCTTCCGGCAAGCCCTTTGAAGATGTCCATGAAGACCTTTGACTTGGAGACTTCGCTTATTGGCTTTCCATACAGCACTCCCATGTCCGTCTTGCCGGTATTCACGTCTACGCCCGCGGTCTTAAGCATCTGGTCTACCAGAAACAGGGCGCGTCGCGCGTCTTCCTCATCGACCAGGTCCTTGAGCAAAAGCCTCGCCCGAGCGGTTGCAAGCCTTACGAGTCCCTCGAGCTGCCTCGGGGTTACAGTAATCATGCCCTCCGTCTCAACTTTTCGCATGTTCATGTAGTATTCCCTGATGAGATCTGTGGCTTCCTGCGTCAGCGCTGGTTCACGCTGCCGGGCATAAGAGAGGTACTTGCTGAACAAGTCAATGTCGATAGGTGGCCTTGCAGCGCGCTCAGAATCCTTGTGAATCTGAAGAATGTGGCTGGCTATCAGGCCGTCCTTTTCCTTGTCGGGGGTGTCTCGAACAATAAAGATCAGGTCAAAGCGAGTGAGAAGCGGTATCGGCAGGTTGACGTTTTCTGTAATGTTCTTGTATGCATCGTATTTGCCGTACATGGGGTTGGCTGCCGCTAGGATAGATGTTCTGGCGTTCAGAGTTGCGACTATTCCTCCCTTGGCGACTGAACAGGTCTGCTGTTCCATCACTTCGTGAAGCGCGGAGCGGTCCTCTGGCTTTATCTTGTCAAATTCGTCGATGCAGCAGAGCCCCTGGTCCCCCAGGACAACCGCGCCGGCTTCGAGCATGAAAATGCCAGACTTGTCCCGGATTACGGCGGCAGTAAGCCCGGCGGCGGTAGAGCCACGGCCTGAAGTGTATAGTCCCCGGGGGGCGATTTTGGCGGCAAACTTGAGCATTTCAGACTTGGCCACACCTGGGTCGCCAACAAGCAACAGGTTAAGGTCACCCCTCCTCGAGGTCCCGTCGGCCAGCTTTTTTGCTACAGAGCCTACAATCAGCAGCAGGATGGCTTCCTTCAAGATCTCGTGACCGTAGATATGCGGTGCAAAGGACCCGACCAGTTTTTCATAGGCATCGGGCTTGCTGGCGATTGTTACTATTTGCTTTTCGTCCTCAGGGCTTATTGCTAGCCTGTCAACTGTTCTTGAATCCTTGTTGCCTGCCCTGCCTCCCAGGTACTCGATGTTGTTGCCCTCCATTCTCAGCCTGAAAAGGCTGGATCGGATCTGGGGGCCTACAGCTTCCTGTTCGATTCTTACAACCCCTGTGAGGATTATCCGGTCCCCTGGCCTGCACCTGTCCACCAGGTCAGCCATGACAGTGACCTCAACGTAATGTGGAAGCTGGCCAGCGGGAAGATCTTCGGGCAGCTCCTGCAGGCGCACCATCTGAAAATCTATGAACACGCTTGCTTCCGGATCGAGGTCCAGATCCTTCTCGCCGCACTCGGGACATTTGGTCGGCTTTTTCGCAACTAGTTTTCGCAGTTCCTCGGTTACCGTGACCCTGTCGCAGTTGAAGCACCGGTAGGCAACCCTCTTGGCAAGTGGCTTGACTTCCGAAGAGCGGACAACCATTCCGGAGACGCTTACCATTTTGTCGATTACTTCTGCGTTTATCTCCCTCAGCCCCTTGGATACAGTATAGTTTCCTATGCGGACTGCGACATGATCGTGGACCTCTTTTTCATAATCCGGATGAATCTCAGCCAGTATCGAAAGGACCGCGGTGTTGAAAGCCTGCAGCATGCTATCCGGCTCGTGCGTCATCCTCTTGGCAAGATCGGGGTTGAAGGTATCGAAGTCCAGGTAATCGACCGTGAGTGCAGGAGTGCCCATTGCCATCATGTTGTTCACCCTGTCAAAGTACTTGTACGAGCCATCACGGTCCCTAAAGCTTGTCAGAAAAGTCTTCAGGTCATCGACAATCGCGGCCCCGGTCTGCTGTTGCTGCTCAGCCAACTTTTTTCAAGACCTCTTTCTTAAACTGGACCGCTGCGCCGTGGACCCGAAGATATAGCTCGCGCTCTTCTGCCGCCAGCTTGGAGTTAAGTTCGGCAGAAAGTGGCGTAGCTGCGGCAAGCTTTACAATTTTTTCAAGCCTCGATGCCACAAATGTATTGAGGGCGACGGACAGGTTCTCCTTTTCTCTCTCGCGCAATCCCGCAAAATAGTCGCTTACACGGATGTAAAAGTCGATATCCAACCCAGAGAGGTCATGCGGTCTTGAAATCCGCTCGCGGTTTAACGCTCGCGACACATATGCAGCAACCTCGGTTGGCTGAATTTCAATTGCGCCCTGCTCAAGAAGGACGTTGGCAAGCCATCGGGGGAGAGATGACATGTCGCCCTCGCGGGCGTCAAGAGTCACATCCCCAACAGTAACTTTGACGTCTCTCTTGTAAGATATCCTCACCTCCTCGTTAAGGTAGCCTATGCCATAAGCTTCCTGGATGTCGCGGATGCGAGAATCAGACGGACTGTCTGCCATGGCGGCTGGTGCTGCATAGACTTTCCGGCAGTTATATCTTATCCCAAGGACGTCAGGGGATATATCCTAACCCGGCGTATGCCCTGGAGCCAGGAGCAATGTATTAATTGATTTTTGAGAGACGTAAATGCACCGATACCATGTCACGCAACGATAGAAAGGAGGAAAAATCTGCAGACCAGGCCTCAGATTTGCTCGTCTCTCGCCTCATGTGGTCTGAAAAATACAGGCCACATGCTCTCGAGCAGATAGTCAACCAGAAAGAGATCATAAAGAGTATATCGAACCTGATGAAGACGCCTGACCTGCCGCACATGCTGTTCGCAGGGCCCGCAGGAGTCGGCAAGACAACTGCTGCAATTTGCATCGCCAAGGAACTGCTTGGTCCCAACTGGGAGAGCAACACGCTTCTGCTGAACGCGTCTGACGAGCGCGGAATTAAGATGGTCCGAGAGCGGGTGAAAGGTTTTGCCGCATGGTCGTCGCCCACAGGCGACGAAGCCGTTAGAAGGCTCTTCAAGTTCATAATCCTTGACGAAGCCGACGAGATGACTTTTGATGCTCAGACTGCCCTTCGCACCATTATCGAGCAGAGCGCCGCGAACACCCGATTCATAATTATCTGCAATTATCTATCCCAAATTATCGAGCCTTTGCAGAGCCGGTGTGTGGTCTTCCGGTTCTCCCGGCTTTCAAAGAACGATGTTGTTGATCATATCAGGCAGATTTGCGAGAAAGAGGCCGTAAAGTTTGAGGAAAAAGCGTTGGCGCAGATCTATGAATCAACGGGAGGCGACCTCAGGCATTCCATTAACATACTCCAGGCCGCTGCAGGCATGGGAAGTGTGAGTCTTGATAATGTCAGCTCCGCAGTAGGGCTTTCAGGCAAGTCGAAGGTCTCCGACGTGCTGAAGCTTGCCCTGTCGGGCAAGTTTACCGAGGCTCGCATCAAGTTATTGGAACTTACTCAGGTATACGGGATGTCGGAGACTGACTTTATGAAGTATGCCAACCAGGAAGCGTATGATCTGAAACTGGACAGGCCTGACGAGTTCGCGTCGCTCATGGCAGAGTATGACTACAGATTAACGGCAGGCGCGCACCCGGACATACAGCTGACGTCTCTGCTGGCACAGCTGGGCAAACTAGGCAGGAAGGAAAAGGGCTAACGGTTAAACGTTAGTATTCTTCTTCAAATTCTTCGCCGCCTTCCTCTTCTTCTACTTCCTCAAAATCTTCCTCGAGTTCGTCTCGCTCCGCCGCGCTTTTGTACGGCAAGTCCGCCTCTCCAGGAGCACCGCATACCGGGCACCTGAACTCAATGGTCTGGCCCTCGAGATCGAGAGGGAAGTCCTTCGAGAAAACCTCGTCGCATTTTGAGCACACAAGGGTTGTCTGAATATTCTCTTGGCTAAACTTGTGTGCCTGCACCCTGAAGGAGGTGATTGCCAAATGAATTTCTTCCTACCTATTGGAAGTGCCCTTTTTTATAAGCGTTCTTGAATTGCCGATGTAATCGCTCCGAGGCTGCAAAAAACCACCGGGTTTATGTGCGACGTGCAGGATTCCGGGAAATCCTAGTCCAGCTCATTCGAATTTCTACCGGCACCCGGACCCGTGCTCTTGGGCTCGGCAGAATCAGGGGCGCGCGAGAGGTCGGCTCGAGACTTTCTTGAAGTCTCGAGGAGTCTCTTTCTCCGGGGCTGGATTAGCAATACGTATGCTGAGCCGGCCAAGTATACGCCGAGGAGTACAATCTGGGCTGCGATTGTTTCAAGCGTCGGGTGGATTCCGGTCATGGTGGCAGTATTAATGTCCAGGCGGGGCACAGTGCCAATAAGGCTGGTAGTGCTGATGTAGCCTACGTCCTGAAATTCACGAACGGCGTTGCCTATGAATGCGATTGACATGTACGCTCCAATTCCCATTGTCAGCCCAAACAGCACTCGCAGAGGCAGCCGCTTGCCCAGCTTCCGCACGACAAAGGTCAGACCTACTATAACGGCTAGACCCGAAAGCAGGCCCACTATGACAAAAGATTCCATATGCACTGAAAACGAGATCATGGCCTGGTAAAACAATACGGTCTCAAACCCTTCGCGGTAAACAGTAAAGAACGAGAGCATAACAAAGACCGACATGCTGCCGGTCGCAGTTGCCTTCCAGACCTTTGCCTTTACGAATTCAATCCAGCGCTTGGTTTCTACCTTGTTCAAGATCCAAAAGCTGACCCAGAAGAGCACTGCAACGGCAGATATGCTGGCGATTGCCTCGATCATGTCCTTGCTTGCTCCTGCAATATCGATAATGTACTGCGCAATGAACCAGGTGACGCCGGTCGCTCCCAGGGCGATTGCTATTCCCAAATAGACTTGTTTTTTGAACTTGATGTTTCGCGAAGCTTCAAGATAGGTCAGGATGGCGCCTATAATAAGCGCTGATTCGAGGCCTTCTCGAAATATTATGGAAAAGGAGCTCGAAAAGGCTATTGCGGGTGCAAGAATGCCCGGGCCTGATACGAGCCGCTCGGATTCGTCAAGTCCCTTCTTTATTTCTGCAACCTTGGCTTCGACGCCGGCGTAAGGGGAACCCGCCTGAATGAGGTTCCGGAGCTCTGCGAACTTGATTTCCATGTCCAGAGTAAAGTCTGGGTCAATCGGCCTCAGGGGCACCTCGATATTCTCGTAGCTGTCAAGGTAAGCCGAGCGAGAAATCTGGAGTGCGTCAGCAGACTGACCAGCCCTGTATGCAGCAAGCATTTGATCAAGCTTTATCCTAATCTGGTCGATGTTGTTTCTGACCACGCCTTTGAGGCTTTCATCGGTCTGGCCAATCGCCTTTCTGGCGCCGGAGTAGCTGCCAAAACCCTGCTTCAAGGTCTCAATGTCTGCAAAGCCCGACTGAACGGCAGAGTTTTGCGCCGAATCATTCTGCATCAGCTGCCTGGCTACCTGAAGTTGAGACGTTATTGTGGCAACGAGCCCCGAGATACTGCCGGGCGAGTCGTGAGCCTTGATAGAGTCACGCAATTCAACCCTCATCTCATTCTCCAGTACCTGCTTCAGAGTCGCGTTGTGGCTCTCAAGCGGAATCTCCAAGTACTCAAAGTTGTCAAGGTATGCGGTATTTGCAGACTGCAATGCTGAATCGTAGTTGCCTGAGCGCACGTCAACCACAACGTTTGACAGACCGCTGATAACGCCGTCAAAGTACCTCTGTCTATCCGACGCCTGCGCGCCAGCAGATGCATTTAGTGCTATGAGCTGCTCCAGCGCACTGGCGCTGGACGAGACCGAGTCAGAAGGCGCCTTTGAATTAATTGACTCAACCAGACCTTGGAGGCCGCGTTTTATCTGGTCGTCCGCGGCTGCGGTTGACGCGAGCGAACCCGACAGGGCCTGATACTTGCTCTGTGCTTTCAGGGCGAGGCCCTTTGCGCTCTCAAAGTCTACGCCGGAGTACCCTGATGAGGAGGACAGTTGGTAGGACTGCGCTGCGTCTTGAATCAGATAGGCAAGTACATGAGATTGAACCGACTTGTCGCCTGCCGGCTCCCCGAGTTGCGCTGTAATATTGCCTGCGATACTGTCAACAGTCTGGATGTCATTAGATACCTCAATGGCAGGCAAGCCGGACTTTATCTTGAGCGGGATGTCAGTCAGAAGCGACTCGAGCTGCACCGCGTAGGGGGAATTACCGCCTGTAAGAAGCGGCTTTAGCGTGGGAAAGGTCGCAGTCCGCGGAATAAACGCGTGATCGAACGCCGACTGCGAATTGCCAGTTTCATAGCTGTCCAGTGCAAGGTGGAGCTGCACGGAAATCCTGTCAAGGTCCACGAGGATAACCATGACCGAATTATCACTTGAAGCGGCATTATCGGTCTGTGCCATTGACCGCGAAGCTGGAATTAAGGTGACGGTTAGCAGGAGCATTGCCGAGAGCAATAGACCTGCCGCAAGCGGAAGGCCTTGTTTTTTGCGAATTCTCATTTTGTGAAGACTCCGGCAGAGCCGCAGGACAAATTAGGCTTACCTAACTCAGAATGTTATTTAAACCATGTCAAGCGAGCGCGAGATTGTTTAGACTGACCGGGCCTCATGCTTGGGACTGTAAATGAGCGACAAGATGCTCTCCCGAGTATCCTTCTGATCCAGGATTCCGCGGTGCGCCATGGTAGTTATGGAGCTGTCGTTACGCACGCCCCGCATCTTCATGCAGAGGTGCTCGCCTTCAGATATGACAAGGGCTCCCTTTACGCCCATGCGAATCAGTTCGTCGGCTATCTGCTTGGTAAGCCTTTCCTGAATTTGTAGTCTTCGAGAGTACTTTTCCACAAGACGGACGAGTTTTGAAACGCCAAATACTTTTCCCGACGGCACATACGCGATGTGGACCTTGCCGAAGAAAGGCAGCATGTGGTGCTCGCACATGCTGTAGAATTGTATATCCTTTGCGATTATTGCGTCGGTCTCCTCGCTGAAACTAACGTCCAGCTCCGCATCCATACGGTAGCCGGAAAAGATCTCCTCATACATGTCTGCGATCCGCTCAGGGGTCTGTCTGAGTCCCTCCCTCTCGGGATTCTCGCCCAGCTCGACAAGCAGCTGCCTTAGGAGCTTGGTGACGCGTTTCTTGTTGACCTGCTGGTACGGGGGTGGCGTCATTTGTCTCTATCTTGCTCCAAGGATCTTGTGCAGCTGCGGGATGACTCGAACGTCGGGGCAGTAGGGAAACACTGCATCATAAAACTTGACAAGCCTGTCCAATGAAGGCTCGGCGATTTTATGAGTCGGCTGTATTATAAATCCAGCTAAAGACCCTGCGTTATCGGTTTCAAAAATCAGTTGAACCAGGCGCTCAAACTCGTCCAGGCTCGATTCAGAGCTTACGACGACTTTCACATAAACGACCTTCGCGGGACTCCCTGCGGAGGCACTGCGGTGATGCGACAAGGCTGCATCAAGACATTCAAGTTCGTTGCGCAAGAGGTTGCTGTAATTCTCTGGTGCCACGACGCGAGAATCACTCAGCTTGAATTCAATCTTGCAAATGTCAATAAAAGGCAAAACACTCTCAAATCTTCGCGAATCATAGCATGCGGATTCAAGGTATGTCCTGAGCCCAAGGGAACGGACGTGTTTTGAAAGCTCTATCAGTGCCTCGTGTTGCGAGAGTGGCTCTCCTCCAGTGAAATTCACCTTGAAGGTGTTTGGAGCAAGGGAAGATTCGACGAGCTCCTTTGCCTTTTCAATAGGTACGGCATCGCCACTTTCAAACGGCAACGCATACGTTGTATCGCACCAGTGGCACTTCAAAGGGCAGCCTGCAAAACGGACAAACATAGACTTTGTCCCAAAGTATATGCCTTCGCCCTCGATACTAGTGAATATTTCACTTAGTCTAACGCTCAAATTTTTTGCCTCAACGGTCTGCATAGCCAGTTTTGTCCTGAATGACTGCGTCAAGAAATGCTTTCTTCCTACTTATACATGATTCGCATTTACCGCAGTGAAGTAAACGATTGCCTCGCGTGACCCCGGGTGTATAACAACTCCAGGCTCTGAAGACCTTGTCTCCCAGAATCTCGTGCCCCGATACAAGCAGTCGGGTCTTGTCGAGCCCCTCGATGGCGGGCGAAACCAGCTCGAGCCTTTCTCGCCTGCCGGAGGAAATGCTGTCGGCCTCTGCAAGGTTCAATGTCTCCTGCAGGGAACTGGCGAATTCCGGCCTGCAGTCAGGATAGTGGGGCACATCTCCCAGGTGTGCACCGTAAGCGAGCTTGCTGGCACCAATGCTAATTGCCCAAGCAGCAGCAATTGTAAGAAAGACCGCATTACGAACTGGGACGACTAGTTGATTTTTGAATGCGGGTCCGATTGTGATGTCGCGAGAAGTGAGTGCGTTTGAATTTCCATAGAGCGACTTCATGAAGCTAATGTCTACGATCCTACTGGCCTGCGCTCCGATGAGTTTTGAAAAGTACCTTGCACGGCTGATCTCGGGACTGGCCTTCTGGGCGTAATCAAACGTTATTGTGAACAGCTGCGAACTACTTTTTGACAGGATGGCGGCATAGCAGACTGAGTCCAGGCCGCCGCTTATGACGCAGACTGTCTTTGGTCTGGACACAGGACAAACCTTTCAACAGAAGAGGTATTAAACGGTACTAGAATCATGTGCCTCCAGCTTGCTCTACTTGTACAAGAAAGGTTTGAAAGACATTAATTCAGGGTAGGCGCATCCAAGCGCGCTATAGTGATTATCGGGCTTATCGGAAAGGCAAACGTCGGCAAGTCCACTTTTTTTAACGCCGCGACAGAGCTTGCCGTGCCCGCCGCGAACTACCCCTTTACGACCGTAAACCCTAACGTGGGAGTCGCGTTTGTACGCACGAATTGCGTTTGCAGGGAATTTGGTGTTCAGGATAACCCCGTCCATTCGCTCTGCATCGACGGCGTTAGGTTCGCTCCCGTCAAGCTGATCGATGTCGCGGGGCTTGTGCCCGGCGCGCATGCTGGCAAAGGACTGGGAAACAAGTTCCTCGACGACGCAAGGCAGGCAGACGTCTTGATTCATGTGGTTGACGCCTCGGGAAGCACTGACGCAAACGGCAAGCCAGTCCCGCATGGGTCAGGCGACCCCATGTTTGACATTAATTTCGTGGAGGAGGAATTCGAATTGTGGCTTGCTTCCATTGTAAGCAGGGACTGGGGCAAGGCAGTGCGGGATTCTGAAAGTCAGGGTTTGAAGCTTGAGCAAATGCTCACCAAGAGGCTTTCGGGCCTGTCAATCTCCGAGCCAACGATCGCAGCATCAGTTCATGCATCAGGACTCGCAATGAAAAAGCCGATTTTATGGGACGAACATGACATCAGGAGCTTTTGCGCAGTGCTGCGAAAGAAGGCAAAGCCGTTTATCGTCGCCGCCAACAAAGCGGATCTTCCCACTTCAGACAATAACATTGAGAAGATGCGGTCAAACGGCCTGACTGTAATTCCATGTGCTTCAGAGGCAGAGTCCCTCCTGCGGAAGGCATCGAAAAAGGGGGTTCTGCATTACCTTCCGGGGGACAGCTCATTTTCGCTCTCAAAAGAAGGCGCTTCCTCGTTAAATGAGGCCCAGAAAAGGGCTCTTGAAATTGTCATGGCAATACTGAAAAAATTCGGCTCTACCGGCGTTCAGCAGGCAATCAACTCTGCAGTCCTTGAGACCTTGAAAATGATAGCGGTTTACCCGGTCGAGGACGAAGTCAGGCTCTCGGACAAGAAAGGTAACGTGCTTCCGGACGTCCGCCTTCTTCCAGCCGGCTCGACTGCAAAGCAACTGGCCGAATCGGTTCACGCTGAACTGGCAAAGGGTTTTCTCTACGCAATCGACGCCAGGACAAAGCAGAGAGTGGGTGCCGACCATCCCTTGAAGGACAGGGATGTAATAAAGATAGTATCGGCTACTAGCAGAGGATAGCAGAGGAGAACCCGTCGGTGCTTTGCCTTGGGATTGAAAGCACGGCCCACACATTTGGGTGCGCGGTTGTGGATAATAAAGGAAGGATTCTGTCTGACGCGCGTGATGTGTACAGGCCGCCCTCGGGAAGCGGGATACATCCGCGTGAGGCGTCGAGGCATCACGCAGAATGTTCTTCCCGCATAGTCAGCGAAGCACTTTCGTCAGCCGGCATAGGAGCAGACGCGCTGGATATCGTGGCCTTTGCCGCGGGCCCCGGTCTTGGGCCGTGTCTGAGGGTGGGCGCAGTAACCGCTCGGGCTCTTTCCGGTTTTCATAACAAGCCCCTTGTCCCCGTCAACCACGCATTGGGCCACGTGGAACTCGGCTGTCTGCTCACGGGGGCTGAAGACCCGCTTGTTCTTCTCGTTTCCGGGGGCCACACAATGATTCTGCTTTTCTCGATGCAAAGATGGAGAGTCTTTGGAGAGACACTCGACATTACTATCGGCCAGCTGTTGGACCAGTTCGGGCGTAGCCTTGGGTATGCATCGCCGTGTGGAATGCAGATCGAGCAGCTGGCTTTTGTGGGGGAAAAGTCCAACAAGTTCCTCCACCTCCCCTATGTGGTAAAGGGGAACGACGTGTCGTTCTCTGGGATACTGACAGCTGCAAAGGAACTCCACGCCAGTGGAAGTCCCGTATCGGACGTGGCCTTTTCTCTTCAGGAAACCGCGTTTGCAATGCTTGCAGAGGTAGTCGAGCGAGCGGTGGCCTTTACATCGAAAAAGGAACTCCTGGTAGTCGGCGGGGTGGCGGCCAACAAGAGGCTTGCAACGATGCTCGAGGGAGCCTGCGCCGGACACGGCTGCAAGGTGCTCGCGTGTCCAATAAAATTTGCAGGGGATAATGGCGCCCAGATCGCCTGGACTGGAATCCAAGATTTCGCAAAGAACCAGCGAAGCGTCGAGATCAGAGACTCGGGAGTGCGCCAGTCCTGGAGGCTTGACCGCGTAAATGTCAGCTGGCGGCAGGACCGTGCTTTAGCTCGGTGATCTTTTTTTGCCACTTGCCGATGCTAAATACTCCAAACTTGTATACGACGCCATTCTTTAGGGATACGACAAGCTTTTTCACCAGAAATCCTTCGGAGGAGGCTGCCGAAATATCTGCAAGTGGAACGTCGATGAGGACGTCTCCTTCTTTCTTTGAAAAAGTGGCTATCCGCCCTTCGGTCTTTTGGAATACCAGCCGCTTGTTAGTAAGAACAAGAATCCCGCTTCGAAGTTTATCCTCCGAGCAGTCCTCTTCCATCAACATCTTTTCGTCGGCCTGTGGCTGAAAGCTCACGTTTTTATCTCCACATGAACCGTATAATATGATTTGCAGCCTGTCAGTGTGGGGGCCGAGGCTCAGATATTCAGAAGCAGCTGGAACGGCCGCGAAGCTATCGTAAAGTACCGCGGACCCAAGACCTACAGGCACCCGGCGCTTGATTTTGAGATCCGCAGGCGCAGAACCGTCCACGAAGCCCAGGTAATGTCCAATGCCAAACTTGCACGCGTAAGGACACCTCTGATTTACTTTGTCGACCCGGCAAAATGCGAAATTGTAATGGAAGTTGTGAATGGCAGCACCGCAAAGCAAGTCCTGACCACGGAGTTGTGCGTCGAGCTTGGCAGGTTCGCAGGCAGGTTACATGCGAATGGCATCATTCATGGCGACTTGACAACCTCGAACTTTATCGTCGATACAGATACTTCCGAGCCGGTGATTATAGACTTTGGGCTTGCGCACCATTCCGAAAGGGTGGAGGACATGGCTACTGACATCCGGCTCATAAAGGAAGTGTTCTCTAGTGCTCATGCCGGCCTGCGGGGGGCATTTGAATCGTTCATGGCGGGCTACGCCGGCGCCCATAAAAAGTCCCCCAAAGTCATGGAGACCGTCCTAGATATAGAGCGCAGGGGCAGGTATGCCAGGGTAGAGTAATTCAATAGTCCCAGTTAGCTGAACAAGCATGGTTAAGAGTTGGCCAAAGAAATAGCTGTCGTTTCTGGCAACGAGTCCAAAGCACGTGAAATAATAGCGATACTATCCGACCGGGGCTTTTCTCCGGTCTATGTAAGGGCTGAACTCCAAGAAATCCAATCAGACTCGCTTGAGCAGATTGCTTCACGCAAGGCGATCGACGCCTATTCCAAAGTCGGCAGACCTGTTGTCGTTGAAGACGACGGGCTCTTTATTGAATCGCTAAGAGGTTTTCCGGGTGCATACTCTTCGTACGTTTTTCGGACCATTGGCTGCGAGGGAATACTCAGACTGCTCCAGGATGCTCCGGACAGGCGAGCGTACTTTCTGGCCATAGTAGCATTTTATGATGGAGAGAAATCGCCGATGCTTCATACTGGGAGGGTAAGCGGCGCCATTTCAAATGATATTTTCAAAGGCGGATGGGGGTATGATCCGATTTTCGTGCCTGAGGGGAGCGGCATGACCTTTGCCCAAATGGGCGAGACGAAAAACCGGTACTCTCACAGAAGCAGGGCGCTTGAAGAGTTTGCGAAGTCATGGAAGAGCTGAGAAGAATTTGTGAAGGCCGCCCGGCCATAATTGGGCGCTGTCCAGTCAGCTCTCCGCAAAATATTCTTTAATCCACCTGTCGATGTATCTTTCTTTGTTTTGCAGAACTACTATTCTCGATATTTCGCTCTCGTCCATGACTTGAAATCGCTCCATGCTGTCGCTGAGCCGGGATGCAAAGCGCTGTACTTCCGACATTTCAAGCATCCTATCTTCTTCGAGTCGCTGCGTGGACATGCCTATGTGCATGTAGGACTTGAGTTCTATAAAGTGGGGATTGCCGGCGGACATTAACTTTGCAAATTCATCAGTAGAAGTGGGATCGTCATTGTAACCCCGAATCAAAGTCATTCGGAGAACAGTGCGCGTGTCGGCAGTTGAAAGCCACTTGAGCGACTCGTTCCAGCGCTCCCAGGCATCCGCCCGCATTGGCCGGTTAATCCGGTGGAACATCTGCCTGTCGCAGGCGTTAGTTGAAAGGTATACCTGCGTTGGTAGGGCGTCTTCCGTTGACAGCCGATACAGCATGTCCGGTTCCTGTCCATTGGTGACGAGGAAAATTGACTTTGTCTCCTTTAGCGTCTTGAGATACTTTATCAGCTGCGGAAGCTTGGGATACATAGTAGGCTCGCCGGATAACGAAATGGCATAGTGTGCAGGAAAAAGGGCCTCGCGGAGCCTTGACTTGTCGTTCTTGGGATTGCCAAAGTACCCGTCAATGAGCTTCTTCCTCTCGGCGAGAAGATGGTTGACTATGACATCGGGCTCGTCGACAAGTTCTCTTGGCATTTCAAGGGTGTCGTAAAACTCGGTCGGTCTCCAGCAGTAAATGCATCTGTTCTCGCAATTCATTGCAGCAGGCGTCATTTCCATGCACCTGTGAGTCGTTATTCCGTAAAACTTGTGCTTGTAGCATGACGCCCCTTCCTCTGCAAAGGACTTTTTTGTCCAGTGGCATAACTCTACGGCGGAGTGGTTGTACACCCCGTACTTTGCCTTCTTGAGTTTTGACATTACCTGAGGAGTTATCTGTATAAGATTCTCCGAGGTTTGATGAGAAAAGGTTTCACCGGAGCAGCTCACAAGATATCCAGTGCGAATACGCTGCGCCCGATTTTTAAGTCTTGGCAGGATTCTAGACAATTGTTCGCAGAGAGTGAAGAGATATTACTGCAACAGGATTAGGCAGGGTGTGGCAACTACAACACAGCGCATAATGCGGGTTGGGCTTGAACTAGCAGGCTGGAGCAAAAAGCCTGCCGACACTGCTGTCCATGTTCCCGGAAGCAACATCCGCAAAGTGTTGATGGCCATAGACGTCGGCGTGGCAGAGCTCCAGTTGGCCGGCGCGCTTGGTTGCGATGCAGTAATAGCTCATCATCCGATAGGAGTTGCATCTGTCAATTTTTACAAGGTCTTTGACAGGCATGTCGAGTTTATGACCGAGCACGGAGTTCCCGCGCGGGTTGCAAGGAAGGCCGTGAAAAAACTCAAGGAGCGCGTTGAGACCAGGACTCATGCCGAGATTTACAGCCAGACCGTAAGTGCTGCAAAGGCGCTGGGGATGCCCCTTGTGAATATCCATCAGCCGTGCGACGAGTACATGCGCCAGGCCATTCTGAGCAAAATAAGGTCGGGAAAGACAGAACGCGTACGCGACCTCCTTGAGTCGGTAAACTCGATTCCGGAATTCTCTAATGCCGCGGTGCGGCCTGCAGTTCGGTGCGGTAATGCAGGTTCCAAGCTTGGCCAGTGGGCGCTTGTGA
Source organism: Nitrososphaera sp. (assembly GCA_039938515.1). Lineage (NCBI taxonomy): Archaea > Thermoproteati > Nitrososphaerota > Nitrososphaeria > Nitrososphaerales > Nitrososphaeraceae > Nitrososphaera > Nitrososphaera sp. The sequence continues at coordinate 37,592 of JBDUUL010000016.1, forward strand.
TAGCTGCAGGAACAAATGGCGGTTATGGCATTGCCAAGGCTTACTTTGAATACGGAACTGACACTCTGATTTACCTGCACATCGATCACGGCGAACTTTTGAAGCTGCGCGAGGAGAAATGCACGGGCAACCTGGTAATTCTCGGTCACCTCGCAGGTGATTCTCTGGGTATGAATGCTCTTGCGGACCGCCTGGAAAAGCAGGAGGGAGTCGAGACCGTCAGGATTGGGATTCTTCCAGCCACATAGCCGTCTAACGATTATATGTGCAGTGCAAGTGGCAAAATTCTTGCTGGCCTTCGTAGTATAGCCTGGTTAGTATAGGCGGCTGTGGACAAGTCAAACCGGCAGTCACCGCTCGAGGAGGGTTCAAATCCCTCCGAAGGCCCTGTTTTTAATTCGAGAAGATTAGACTGAGGTAAGGAAAATAGAAAAAGGAAAAAGAGTTGCTTCTTCCTAGAACTTTGGAAGGAAGCTAAGTTTGCTGTATCTTGTTGTGGCGACTACGATTCCGACGATTGCGACTGCGAGTACTACCATTGCGATGGTGCCGAACTCTGGAATCATAAAGGTGCCTACAACTTCAACAGTGCCTGCACCCTGGTCGAATGGAATTGTAATTGTTCTTGTCTGGCTGTCGCTGGAGTTGTCGGTGACTGGAGTGTCGATGTCGTCAACAAATGCTGCGAATGAATCATCACTGCCATCTGTCTTCTTTGAATCAATTACGTTGCGTGGGAGCTGTAGTGTCAACATGCCGGCGCTTTGTGTGTTGAGTGTAAAGTTCAGTGTCTGGGTGTCTGGGTTGCCGTTCACTCCGGTCACAGTGGCGCCTGTAACCTGATATTTGATGGTGTATGGATTTCCACCGAGATTAACGGTGATTGTTTTCCACTGACCAGAACCTCCTGACTGCCCACCATTGCTGGTTGACGCAGTGAATGTAAATGTTGTCGACTTTTGGTTGCCGTTGTATGTGATAATCGCAGTGTACTGGCCTGTGGGGAATAGTTTGTTAGCGCTTGCAGGGGTCTTCATAGAGTATGAATATGACCCGTCAGAGCCAACCGTTATTGGGCTGTATGCTGAAAAAGCACCCAATGGATTGGTGACTTGAATTACTGCCGAAGTCTGTCCGCCTGAAACTGTTCCAACGCTCCCGGAAATCATGACGGTTTCGCCTGCCGTGTATGAATCCTTGTCTGTTTTGATGGTTATTGCCGTCTGAGCAAAAGCCGCAGACGATGCGCCTCCTGCGATAACTGAGGCCAGCAATATTCCTAATAGTGCATATGCCTTATAGTCCATGATCCCTCATGCACACCTAGCACGGCTATATTTCCATTACTATTTATCTTTTTTGTGGATAATCTCTAACACATCAGCTCAATTCAGATAACTCAAGTTAAAAACGAAATCTCAAATTTTAAAATAAATGACGATTTGCACATCAATTCAAAATACATATATATACTCTTTTTTTATAAATTCAGTCCGACTTTGAATTTTTCTCAACGCAGCGAATCAGCAACCCTCGGGGGAAAGTATGTTGTCTGAGAAAAAAGAAATCAGGATCTCCAACCATGCGTACCAGCCAAAGCACGAGATTCTTCCTCATAATGAAGCACAGCAGATTCTCGAAAAATTTAACGCAAAGCCAAGTCAGCTGCCTTACATCATGATGAGTGATAAGGCGATAGAAGATCTGGACGTCAGGCCCGGAGACATCATAAAAATCACAAGAAAAAGCCCGACTGCGGGTGAAAGTGTATATTACCGATATGTCGTAGAGGGTTGAGTACATAATGATAGAGAACTCTATCGATATGTGGCCGATTGTAAACGACGTTTTGCGAAGAGAGGGCGTTGCACGACAGCACTTGAATTCTTATAACGAGTTTATGGAGCGCGGGCTTCAAAGTATAATTGATGAGGTCGGCGAAATTGAAGTTGAAACCGCAGAGTATCCTTACAAAATAAAGCTTGGCAAGGTAAGGCTGCAGCAGCCGAGGATAATGGAGCTTGATGGTTCCATCACCCACGTAGTCCCAATGGAGGCAAGATTGCGGAACCTCACTTATGCGTCCCCAGTGATGCTTGAATGCAGCGTCGTAGAGGACGGCAAAATTCTCGAATCCAGATTCATACACATTGGAGACATGCCCGTCATGGTAAAGTCCAATACTTGCATACTTCACAACCTGCCGGAAACAAAACTCGTAGAGTTTGGTGAGGATCCTCGCGACCCCGGCGGCTACTTTGTCATTAACGGTTCCGAGCGCGTTATCGTCGGACTGGAAGACCTTTCTTATAACAAGATAATTGTGGACACCGAGGAGACAACGGGCACTATACTCTACAAAGCCAAAGTGTATTCCTCGATCGTTGGCTATCGCGCAAAGCTGGAGCTTATTATGAGGCCCGATGGCTCCATCGTGACCAAAATCCCTGGTTCCCCCGTTGACATACCGCTTATCACCCTCATCCGAGCTCTGGGCCTAGAGTCGGACAAGGATATCGCGGACTCGGTCTCACTCAACTCATCCATTCAGGACGAACTGGAGCCGTCATTTGAAAAGGCTGGCGACGTTTCTTCAAGCAGGGATGCGATCGTCTACATTAGCAAGAGAATCGCGCCGGGTATGCTCGAAGAGTTCCAGATAAAGCGTGCCGAGACTTTGCTTGACTGGGGCCTTCTTCCACACATTGGCAAGAACCCTGACAACCGGCACGAGAAAGCTCTCTTTCTAGGAGAAGCCGCGTGCAAGCTTGTTGAGTTGAAGCTTGGCTGGATTGATGCTGACGATAAGGACCATTATGGTAACAAAGTCATAAAATTTGCCGGGCAGATGCTGGCGGATCTTTTCCGGACTGCATTTAGGAACCTCATTCGGGACATGAAATACCAGCTTGAAAGGTCAGGACAAAAGAGAGGAATCAACGCGGTAGCAGCAGCGGTCAGGCCGGGGATTGTTTCGGATAAACTCAACAACGCCATTGCGACCGGCAACTGGGGAAGAGGCCGCGTAGGCGTGACCCAGCTCCTCGACAGGACAAACTACATGTCAACAATCAGCCACTTGCGCAGGATTCAATCGCCGCTTAGCAGGAGCCAGCCCAACTTTGAAGCCCGCGATCTGCATGCGACGCACTTTGGAAGGATATGTCCGGCGGAGACGCCTGAAGGCTCAAACTGTGGCCTAGTAAAGAACCTCGCGCTCTCTGCGGTGATTTCAGTTAACGTGCTTTCCGCGGAAGTGACGGAGAAGCTGTATGAACTTGGCGTACAAAACGTTGACGAATCTAACGAGAACCTCAGGACTGGAGGCACAAGAGTCTTTGTAGACGGCAGGCTGATAGGCTATGTCGAGGACGGCCAGATGCTCGCAGACACGCTGCGTTCCATGAGAAGATCCGGCAAGATTCACTCCCATGTAGGCATTTATCTATACAGCTCTCAAGAGGCGAGCGCCACAAAACGCCTCTACGTCAGCTGCAACGCGGGTAGAGTCCTTCGCCCCCTCGCGGTGGTAAAGGACGGCAGGCCGCTTTTGAGCATGGAAACAATCGAGAAGGTGACCAAGAAATTCCTTTCCTGGACAGACCTTTTGTACATGGGCGTCATAGAGCTGGTGGACGCAAATGAAGAGGAGAACTGCTACGTCGCCATCGATCCGAAAAAGATCGAACCCTCTCACACTCACTTGGAAATATTTCCGTCGGCAATCTTGGGCGTCGGAGCCTCAATCATACCGTATCCTGAGCACAACCAGTCGCCCAGAAATACGTACGAGAGTGCAATGGCCAAGCAGTCGCTCGGGTTCTCCACTCCGCTAATGAATGCAAGCACCTACGTTAGACAGCATTTCATGCTCTATCCGCAGACGCCGGTGGTAAGCACCAAGGCAATCGGACTTTTGGGCCTGGAGGAGAGACCTACGGGTCAAAATGCGGTTGTTGCTGTGCTCCCCTTTGAAGGTTACAACATTGAAGACGCCGTAGTATTCAACAAGTCATCCGTTGACCGCGGTCTTGGTCGGACCTTCTTTTACAGAATCTACGAAGCTGAGGCCAAACAATACCCTGGCGGGATGAAGGACAACTTTGAGCTTCCTCAGGCAGACGCAAACATTCGCGGCTATCGTGGCGAGAAGGCTTACAGGTTGCTTGAGCAGGACGGCGCCATAATGCACGAGGCGGTCGTAACAGGCGGAGACATATTGATCGGCAGAACTTCTCCCCCGAGGTTTATGGAAGAGTACAAGGAATTTGAGGTCAAGGGGCCATACAGGCGCGATACGTCAGTAGGAGTGAGGCCGTCTGAAAACGGAGTCGTTGACACTGTTATTGTGACCCAGTCCGTCGAAGGAGGCAAGATGTACAAGATAAGAGTACGCGATATGAGGATTCCGGAGATAGGCGACAAGTTTGCCTCCCGGCACGGCCAGAAGGGGGTTGTTGGAATGCTCGTCAGCCAGGAAGACCTGCCTTACACGGAAGATGGAACAGTTCCGGACATCATGATAAATCCGCACGCATTCCCATCAAGAATGACCGTGGGACAGTTCATGGAATCACTAAGTGGCAAGGCCGCATCACTTAGAGGCAAGATTGTGGATGGTTCGGCATTTCTTGGCGAAAAGCTTGACGACATCAAAGGCGCCATGGAACAGTACGGCTTCAAGTACACTGGCAAAGAGATAATGTATGACGGCAGAACGGGAAAGCGATTCCCGGCAGATGTCTACATCGGGGTCGTTTACTATCAAAAGCTCCACCACATGGTCGCTGACAAGATACACAGCAGGGCAAGGGGTCAGGTTCAAATGCTCACAAAGCAGCCCACCGAAGGCAGGGCCCGAGGCGGCGGACTTAGGTTCGGAGAAATGGAGAGGGACTGTCTTATCGCCTACGGCGCATCCATGATGCTCAAGGACAGACTGCTCGAGGAATCTGACAAGGCGGAGGTAAACGTTTGCGAACGCTGCGGACTACTTGCATACTATGACGTAAAGCAACGAAGATACGTGTGCAGGGTCTGCGGCGAAAAGGCAAAGATCTCGTCGGTCGTAATTGCCTATGCGTTCAAGCTATTGCTGCAAGAGATGATGAGCCTTAACGTCGCTCCCAGATTGATAGCCAAGGAGAAGGTGTAGGGAGGGAGCACGATGGAAGAGTCTGCGAAAATTCTTGGTGGAATTCGATTCAGCGTCTGGTCGCCTACCGAGGTTCGAAAATTTAGCGTTGCCGAAATCACAGCCCCCGAGACCTATGACGAGGACGGAATGCCGGTTCAGGGCGGCCTCATGGACAACAGGCTTGGCACACTTGAGCCAGGTCAAAAGTGTGCCACATGCGGCAACACTTCTGCCCGATGTCCGGGGCACTTTGGACACATTGAACTGGCCGAGCCTGTGCTGCACATTGCGTTCGTCGACGATGTACACAAGCTGCTTCTCATAACGTGCAGGTCATGCAACAGAATAAAGCTCGACCCTGAGGAGCTGGCTCACTACAAGTCAATCCGCGATGCCAAAGCTGCATATGCGGTTATTACGCTAGAGAATATCCGCGACGACATTATAGAGCGGGCAAAGAAGGTCAAGGTATGCCCTCATTGCGGGAAGGACCAGTACGACCTTATCTTCACAAAGCCGACGATTTTTGTCGAGCGGACGGACGCGGGCGAGAACAGGCTGCTTCCTATAACCATTCGCGAAAGGCTCAGCCACGTACCTGACGAAGACCTTGTGCTGCTTGGCTACGACCCCAAGACGGCGCGTCCGGAGTGGTTCGTTCTGCAGGTCCTGCCTGTGCCACCGGTCACTGTCAGGCCATCGATTATCCTGGAGACAGGAATCAGGTCTGAAGACGACCTTACGCACAAGCTCGTAGACATTATACGGGTTAACCAGCGCCTCAAGGAAAGCAAGGAGGCAGGCACTCCACCGCTTATCGTTCAAGACCTTGTAGACCTTCTCCAGTACCACGTTACGACCTACTTTGATAACGAGGTTTCAGGCATACCGCAGGCCCACCACCGCTCCGGCAGGCCTCTCAAGACGCTCACGCAAAGGCTCAAGGGGAAAGAAGGAAGGTTCAGAGGGTCTTTGTCCGGCAAGAGGGTCGACTTTTCAAGCAGGACCGTAATTTCTCCCGACCCCAACCTTGCGATTTCAAACGTCGGGGTGCCGGTCGACGTTGCCAAGAAGCTCACCATTCCAGAAACGGTATCGCAGTGGAACATTGAACGCCTAAAGTCGCTAATCGTTAACGGTCCAAACGCCTATCCAGGCGCAAACTACATCATCCGCCCCGACGGCGTAAAGATAAGGCTTGACTATGTCACAGACAGAAAGACGATAGCAGATTCAGTTGCAGCCGGATACATCATTGAGCGGCACCTTTCCAACGGCGACATTGTCATCTTTAACAGGCAGCCTTCCCTTCACAGGATGTCTATAATGGCCCATAGCGTGGTCGTCCTCCCTTACAGGACATTCAGACTGCATCCGGCGGTATGTCCTCCTTACAACGCGGACTTTGACGGCGACGAAATGAACCTTCATGTCCCCCAGAGCGAAGAGGCGCGGGCCGAAGCAACACTGCTCATGAGAGTACAGGATCAGCTTATCTCGCCGAGGTATGGGGGCCCTATCATAGGCGGAATCAGGGACTTTATCACCGGAGCCTTCATGCTTACTAGGGACGGAACCGTCCTGACAAGAGAAGAATTTGCAAACCTCGCCATGATTGGCGGGTATACCGGTGTCCTGCCGGAGCCTTCCGTAACTGCAAAGGACGGCACCAAGCTCTACTCTGGAAAGCAGCTGTTCTCGCTGTTTTTGCCAAAGGACTTTAACTTTGTCATCACCTCAAAGTGGAACAAAGCCGCAAAGGGCGAAGGCAAGGACGTCGTAATAAAGAACGGCGAGCTTATCAGCGGAGTTATAGACAAGGCCTCGATTGGGGCAGAGGAGCCTGACAGCGTACTCCACAGGATTGCAAAGGACTATGGCACAGACGCTGCAAGAAAGTTCCTCGATTCCATCCTGACTATGCTCAAGACATACATCACTCACAGGGGCTTTACCTACGGGTATTCCGACCTCTGGCTCACTCCAGAGACTCGCCAAGAGATTACAGATGTAATCATGAAGACTTATGAGAAGGTCTACGAGCTCATCCAGCAGTACAATGACGGCACGCTTCCCCTCACGAGGGGTCTTGCTGCCGAAGAAGCCCTGGAGCTTTACGTCGTGAACGAGCTTTCACGCGCCCGTGACAGGGCCGGGAGGACCGCAGACAGGGCGTTTCCCGACGAGAACTCGGGAGTAATCATGGCATCGACGGGAGCAAGAGGCTCGACGCTTAACATCGGCCAAATGACTGCAGCGCTTGGCCAGCAGTCTATCAGGGGCAAGAGAATCCAGAAGGGATACCATAACAGGGCACTCTCGCACTATAAGCCCCGCGACAACAACCCCGATGCGCGCGGCTTTGTCAAGTCAAACTACCGGGACGGCTTGTCTCCCCTTGAGTTCTTCTTCCACGCCATGGGCGGAAGGGAGGGTCTTGTGGACACGGCAGTTAGAACGCAGCAGTCAGGCTACATGCAGCGCAGGCTTATCAACGCGCTTGAGCACCTAAAGATAGAATACGACCAGACGGTGCGCGACCCGCACGGTAATATCATACAGTACGTTTACGGTGAGGACGGCATCGACCCTGCCAAGTCTGACCACGGTGAGGCAGTCAACATTGCAAGGCTCATAGAGTCTGAGGCAATTGTAGACGATGGCCGCAAGGCGACCGAGGACGTCATTAAAAAGATAATTTCAGAACATGCGCAGAACCTGAATCCAAGGATGAAGTCTACGCTTGAGGCGGCGCTGCTTGAAAACAGGCTTTCAAAGGAAGGCACGGAGAAACTCATCAAAAGAGTGCTCGATCTTACCGACAGGGCGCTTGCCGAGCCAGGCGAGGCTGTGGGGGTAGTGACCGCTCAGTCGATAGGCGAACCGGGCACGCAGATGACGCTCAGAACTTTCCACTTTGCAGGCGTAAAGGAGCGAAACGTCACACTGGGTCTTCCAAGGCTCATCGAGCTAGTAGATGCCCGAAAGAAGCCGGTTACTCCCACTATGGATATCTACCTAGACGAGGCGCACCGCGTATCTAGAGAAAAGGCTCTGGAAGTTGCCCGTGAAGTGCTTTACACCCAGATTGGAGACCTTGTTGAAAAGTCCGATACTGACTATAGCGGCATACTGACCTTCTACCTTTCCGAGGCAAAGCTGGCCGAGCGAGGCTGTACTCTGCAGGAAGTAGTCGATGTCCTGGAAAGCGCGAAAAAGAAGTACACGATAAAGGTAAACGAGAGCAAGCGCTCGATCAAGGTGACCGTGCCCGACGAGCCTGACGCACAGACCCTGCTTACGCTAAAGAACAAACTCCAGAACACCAGGGTAAAAGGCGTTCCGGACATTGAGCGTGTAACAATTGTAAAGCAGGACGATGAGTGGGTAATACAGACCGCTGGCTCTAACCTTGCAAAGGTAGTGGCAATTGACGGAATAGACACCACCCGCACTACAACCAACAACGTCTACGAGATCTGGCAGGTTCTCGGCATCGAGGCTGCGCGTACCGCGCTTGTCCGCGAAATAACAAACACGCTGGAAGAGCAGGGCCTTGAAGTGGACGTGAGGCACATCATGCTTGTGGCCGATCTCATGACCTCAAAGGGATACTTGCAACAAATCGGAAGGCACGGAATTGCAGGAACAAAGACTTCTGTCCTTGCCAGGGCAGCGTTTGAAATCACTGTCCCCACGATTGCCAGAGCATCCCTTGAAGGGCAGGTCGAGACGCTGAAAGGAGTGACAGAAAACGTTATAGTGGGAGCAACCGTACCAGTCGGCACTGGAATGGTTGACCTTTACATGAAGGTTGGCGACGGAGATCAAGATAATGAAGGCAATTGAGAAGGTAATCAAGGAAGCAATCACCACAAATAAGTACAAGAGCGGAGTCAAGGAAGTTTCAGGCTCGGTAAAGGGATCGAAGCTTCTCATAATATCAAGGTCAATCGATGCAAAGGACAGGACAAAGATAGAGGACCAGGCCAAGGCCTCAAACATCCCGATTTACCAGTTCGCAGGCAACTCTATAGAGCTTGGAAAGCTGTGCAACAGGCCCTTCCGCGTGACTGCAATTGCGATAAAGACCGGAACCAACGAAGAGATTCAGTCAATACTTGCGGACGTCGCAAGCAAGAACCCAACCCAGGCCAAAGGCTAGGCCTGATTTTTTTGCCTCCAATTCGTCAAAACTTAAATTGAACCTTACAGCTGTGGTTGTGTTGTGATGCCTGCTATCGTTGCCACGACATCGACTAGTGGCGGTGTCGCGCTACTTTCAGAGGGACTACGTAAAGTTTGACGGAGATAAAGCTCACCTCTGACGAACTTAGGCTAATGTCTCTTTTCCAGAGCGTCACCACCGCGACCGCAAGGGACTGCATCGTTGATGAGCGAATGGACCGCGTCATTTTTGTCGTAAACAAAGGCCAGATGGGCCTTGCAATCGGCAAAGGTGGTGCCACAATCAAACAGTTGCAGAATGTTGTAGGGCGCAAGGTAGAGCTGGTTGAGTTTTCAGAGGACGCGGCCGAGTTTATCCGCAACATGCTCAATGCGGAACTCATAAACGAAATTAGGCTTTCAGACAGGATTGACGGCACAAAGCAAGCAGTGGTCGTTGTTGACGCCAAAAAGAAGGGAGCTGTAGTCGGCAGGGAGGGCAGAAACGCCGAGAAGGCAAGGCTCCTTGCAAAGCGATACTTCCAAATAACCAGTCTACTGATAGTAAGCCCCGAGCAACAGCTAGCAGGTAATAGCAACAGGATGGAAATGTGAAAAAATGGGTAAATCACCTTTAGGATTGTTTGCAGGCAGGGTTCTGCGCGCAAAGAAAAGCCGCGGACGCTGGGCTGACAAGTATTACAAGAGAAGAATGCTCATGCTTGACAAGAAGGCGAACCCTCTGGAGGGTGCACCTCAGGCAAGGGGCATAGTGCTGGAAAAAGTCGGCATCGAATCAAAGCAGCCAAACTCTGCGGTGCGCAAGTGTGTCAGAGTGCAGCTGATAAAGAACGGCAAGTCGGTCACTGCATTTTTGCCCCGAGACGGCGCACTTAACTTTGTCGACGAGCACGACGAAGTGATCATTGGCGGAATCGGAGGGTCGATGGGAGGAGCAATGGGCGATATTCCGGGAGTCAGATGGCAGGTATTCAAGGTCAACGGAGTGTCGTTGAATGAACTTGTACATGGAAGAAAGGAGAAGCCGAGAAGATGAGCGGGAAGGAACAGATCAACATTCTACTTTTTAACAAGTGGGACACGACAACCATTGGCGTCAACGACATCGGCCTCAAGCGAGTCATCAAGCTGGATCCGGCCGCGGCAATTCCCAATACCTTTGGGAGGCATGAGCACCAACGGCTCAAAAAGGCCGAAGTCCACATCGTGGAACGGCTCGCAAACAAACTGATGCACTTCGGCAAAAAATATGCAAAGAACACGGGCAGAATGGGAGGCAAGAAGGCAAAGTCGCTCAACATTGTCAGGTCGGCATTTGAAATCATTCACCTCGAAACTGGCAAGAATCCGGTCGAGCTTTTGGTCAGGGCAATCGAGAACTCTTCGCCGAACGAGGACACCACTAGGATTGTCTACGGTGGTGTGGTTTACCACGTATCGGTCGATGTCGCGCCGCTTCGGAGGATAGACTTGGCCCTACGGTTTATCGCAGAGGGCGTCCGCGAATCCACTTATTCAAGCCCACAGACAATAGAAGAGGCCCTTGCCAAGGAAATCATTCTGGCGTCAAACAACGACATGGCCAGTCACGCCGTCAAGAAGAAGAACGAGCAAGAAAGAATCTCGATGGCATCGAGATAACCATACTTTCTTACTTTTTCCCCTTTAGCAATCTACGATTCTCAATAATTAAATAATATTCCCGTCGCATCAAGAGCGCATGAGCGGCAAGGACAAGTCGGTGTTCTCAAAGGAGGCTCTGATGAGCACTCAGTCAGGGAAGGACATTCTAAAGCAGGGCCTGCTTCGCAGCAAGGGCTACAAGCAATTCAACCAGTACAAGGAGAAGACTGAGCGCGAATTCGGCGCCTTTTCGTCGCGCTTTGCTTTGTCGCTGCACAAGCTAATTGAAAGCGACGCATCCGTTTCCAAGACAATGGACAACTTTGCGTCAGAGGTCGGGTCTGCTCTTCTTGTTCCCCGCGAGAGCGAATATGTCGCCCTCAGGGAGCGACTTTCGTCACTCCCGGTGCTGCAGGACAGGGTTGCGAGGATACTAGATTCAAACTTTGTTAAAATGACATTTCCGGTTTTCCACGCCCTTTTTGACTCGTCCGCTGCGTTCTTTGGCGATTCCGTCGCAGAGGATAAGAAAAACGCGGTGATCGATGGCCACATTATTGCCATCGACCTGTCCGAGCCGATGGACCGAATTGTCGACCGCGACGAGGACCTGGAATACCTGGAAGAATACAAGTTCATGTGCCCGTACATACTCGCGCTGGCAAGGGAGAAAATCGCAATCGGCGGTGACAGGGTACTTGCGGCATTTGAGGAAGGCTTCAAGGACGCTCGAAAAGGCCAGGCAATAGATGTCGGCCTCAAGCAGCGACCCCTGAGCATATCTGACGAGAAGATGGCAGATTGCTACAAAAAATACAGGGCAGTCATGGGCACGGCTGGCCGGAACATGGCGCTTGATAGGAGGCCACTTGGCGACATCTTTTACCTAGGAATGGCCAAAGCTGCAGAGTCCGTCGGTTGCGGAAACGAGATAGAGGATGCCATAAAGAACGGGTACGTGAAGATTCCATCATGGCCGCTTTATTTTGCTCTGAACTCTAACGATGTCAAGAGGGGCTTTGAGTTGTGCATGCAAAAGGCCGACCTGTACCTGCAGGAGGCAAAGCTTGCGCTTGACATGCTGCCGGAAAAATTTGAATACCGGCCGTTCTTGGAGTTTCTGTTTCTCACGGTGAGGCACTACAACGAATACTGGTATCTCGAGCTTTTGAGACGGTCACCGTTTAGGGAATTTAGGGAAAGAATCGAAGGGCTAGGGCAAATACATTGACATGATGTGGTCCGAAAAACATCGGCCAAGCAAAGTCGAACAAATGATTGGAAATGAGCAGGAAAGACTGGCAGCTGTACGCTGGATTGCGAGCTGGGCTAGAGGCACGAAGCCACTGCTGCTTGTCGGTCCTCCTGGCATCGGCAAGACCACCCTTGCAAGAATTCTGGCTGCGCAGTTTGATTATGACCTGGTTGACATGAATGCCAGCGACACGAGGAACAAGGCCTCGCTTCGGGAAAGGATACTTCCCGTGCTGTCAAATACGAGCAACCTTCTCGGCCGGCGGATACTGCTCTTCCTGGACGAGGTTGACGGAATCGCCGGAAGGGAGGATAGCGGAGGGCTTGAGGCTCTGACGGAGATGATGAAGGAGCCGACAGTGCCCGTAATAATGGCTGCAAACGAAAAGAGCGCGAAAATTAAGGATCTTGCCAAGGTGTGCAAGACAATCGAGTTTTCACGGATTCCACCGCGCGAACTTCAGATGTTCTTGGATCATGTCCTAATAGTCGAGGGCAGGAGTCTGGGGCCGGGCGACAAGAGGGCGGCAATCACTACGAGCGGCGGGGATGTCCGGGCTCTTCTGAACAATGCACAGTCGAGGGCTGCCGGTTACGCCACCGGATCAAAAAGCGCCCCCGAGCTCGAGATTTCCCACGCCCTCAACAGATATTTTTCCTCCACTTCAAGGGAGGAAGCTATCGGCGCCTTTCTGGCCGCCGATGCATCATACCCGGATCCCAGATTCGAAGGTATGAGCCCAGAACTTAGAAGAAAAGACATGATTGCGGCCCTTTTTTCAAGTATAGTATCCTCGCTAGCTAGCAGGGAGAAGGACCGAGATGGCAAAACTGACGATATGGCACCCATGCTGGACATCATTTCAAAGGCGGACATGGTGGTAGGCAGGGCCGGCAGCAACAGGGAATGGGCATTGCTCAAGTACGTCGCCCCAATGCTCTCCCAGGGGCTGTACGAGCTTACGAGAAATAAAGGGATCAAGTATTCGCAGTATTCGCTCCCCTGGCCGTTGATGGGCCCGCTGTATGCGCGCGGCCAGACCACGAGGAAATTGGCAGCCGCGCTGGCGCCTGCCACCATCACCTCTAGGAGGACATGCAGCGCTGCAATGCTTCCCTATCTTCTGCAAATCCTTGCCAGGCATGAGCCAAAAGTTGACATAGAGCGCTTCGCGCTAGAGAACTTTGGCGACGAGTCGGTTGCAGAGTCGCTCGTGAAGGTCTTGGAGAGGAAATTGACATGAGCGCATCTCCCAAAGACTGGCTCAAAATTCCGCTCAAGTTCCGCGGCAGGTGCTCGGCCTGTGGCCGCGAAATCCCGTCCGGCGAGGTTGCTTTGTGGTCCAAGGCTTCAAAGACGGTCAGGCATGTCTCCTGCGAGCCACCGCAATCCGCCAACGAAACTCCAATTCCCGAGGCCCCTGCACCGGTGATGGAGCTTGACTGCTTTATCTGCGGCAAGCCTTCGGGCTGCGGAAAATGCAGTCTGGCCCTTGACTGCGACAGGACCATGGTGTCACAGGGGTGTATTTGCGAGGAATGCTTTGCCGGAGACGGAGATCCGTATATTGCCTATCAGCGCGAGTTTCTAAAGAAGGCAAGGAAGATTCCAAAAGTTAAAATTTGAACATGATGACCTGATGTCTGAATGTCAAGCGACTACGAGCAGAACGTGGGAAAACTGCTGGCCGAAAAGAAGGCGGCGCTTGAAAAACTCCAAAGCGACCCTGTTCGCAACAGGCTTGAAATCGCATCGCTTACCACCGAAATCGAGACTCTTCAATCTCTTTACGAGAACTATAACCTGGGAATGAACGTTTTTCGCAGAGCGCAGGGCGGCCGAGCGGGCCTGCGAGAATAGATTTTCCGCGTTATGCACACCGGACGTGAAATATCCGCCTAATCGGCGAATAAACATCAATCTTTACGCCACATGTTTCGACTTGAACAAGAATCTTTAACGCTAATAATGAATTTATATTGCCAAAAGCTGGCTAATTTCACGTTCTATGCATGAGGATAAAATCAAGCGACTTGCTACTTTAAAAAAATCTGCCGAAGGCGGAGGGGGAAAGGAACGGGTTGAAGCCCAGCACTCTAAAGGCAAACTGACGGCAAGGGAAAGGATCAACCTGTTGCTTGATGAAAACTCGTTCATTGAAATTGACAAGTACGTCACGCACCGGAGCGACGACCCATCAGTTGGCAAGTCCTTCGGCGACGGCGCGGTAACAGGTTTTGGGACGGTCGGCGGACGGCAGATCTTTGTTTTTGCGTACGACTTTACCGTCCTTGGAGGATCGCTCGGGGAAATGACTGGCAAAAAGATTGCGAAGGTAATGGATCATGCGACAAAAGTCGGCTGCCCGATTATTGGGATAATTGACTCTGGCGGGGCAAGGATACAGGAGGGCGTCCTCAGCCTCGACGGGTACGGCGACATTTTCTTTAGAAACACAATGGCTTCCGGCGTGATACCCCAGATTACCGCGAGCATCGGCCCATGTGCCGGCGGGGCCGTGTATTCGCCTGCAATGACTGACTTTGTTATAATGGTCGAAAACATTGGCCAGATGTTTGTCACTGGCCCGGAAGTCGTAAAGGAAGTCCTCAGCCAGGAAGTCTCCTTTGAAGAGCTGGGAGGCGCAAAGGCGCACGGATCCAAGTCAGGCGTTGCGCACTTTGTCGCCAAAAACGAGTATGAATGCATTGACAGGATAAAGAAGCTGATTTCATTCCTGCCCCAGAATAACACAGAAGAGCCGGCCATCATTGAAACGGGTGACGACCCCAACAGAATAGACGCCAAACTGGTTGACATCCTTCCAGAGAACCCCTACCAGCAGTACGACATGAAGGAGATCATAAAGTCAATAGTGGACAACGGCGACTTTTTCGAGGTCCACGAGCTTTTTGCCGAAAACATAGTGGTCGGGTTTGCAAGAATGGCCGGCAGGACCGTAGGAATAGTCGCGAACCAGCCCATGTACCTTGCAGGCGCACTTGACATCAACTCGTCCAACAAGGCTTCAAGATTCATACGCTTTTGCGACGCGTTCAACATCCCGATAGTCACGCTAGTTGACACGCCAGGCTATCTGCCAGGCACCGAACAGGAGCACAACGGCATTATCAGGCACGGAAGCAAACTTTTGTTCGCCTACTGCGAAGCGACAGTGCCAAAGATAACCTGCATTGTAGGCAAGGCTTACGGGGGGGCTTACATCGCCATGGGAAGCAAGAACCTGAGAGCGGATATTAACTACGCATGGCCCACTGCAGAGATTGCCGTGCTCGGACCGGAAGCAGCCATCACCATAATACACAGGAAGGACCTGAAAGGCTCGCCGGATGCTGTGGCAACAAAGAAGAAGCTGGCCAAAGAATACAGGGACAAGTTTGCAAACCCATACATCGCAGCCGAAAAGGGGACAATCGACGTTGTGATCGACCCCGCAGAGACCAGGCCGATGATAATCAGGGCTCTCGAAGCACTTGCGAACAAGCGTGAGGCCCGGCCATGGAAAAAGCACGGGAACATCAACCTCTAAAGGTGGATAGAATGGCAGGAAAGGAATGGTTGAGAAAATGAGCAGGAAAATATCAAGCATTTTGATCGCAAACAGGGGCGAAATAGCCCTGCGAATAATCAGGGCCTGCAGCGAGCTTGGCATAAAATCCATGGCGATTTATTCCGACGAGGACGTCAGAGCAGTCCACGTCAAGCGCGCTGACGAAGCGTTCCACATCGGACCGGCGGCCCCGGCAGCAAGTTATCTCAACATGCAAAAGATAGTCGAGACCGCCAAGGCGGCGGGTGCCGACGCAATCCATCCCGGCTATGGCTTTCTGTCGGAAAACGAGAACTTTCCGGAAATGTGCGAAAGAAACGGCATTGTGTTCATCGGTCCAAAAGCGAAAGCCATGGAAGTAACGGGCGACAAGATGAAATGCAAAGAGGTGATGAAAAACGCAAAGGTTCCAACCGTTCCGGGCAGCGACGGGATAATCGAAGACGTGGAAAAGGCCGCAGATATCGCTCACAACGCCGGTTACCCTGTGCTTCTGAAGTCTGCGTTTGGAGGCGGGGGAAGGGGCATCAGGCTTGCTAGGGACGAAAAACAGTTGCGGCAGGAATTCGAGATGGCCTCCGCTGAGTCGAGAGCTGCCTTTGGAAAAGCAGCCCTTTTCGTTGAAAAGTACCTACAAAAAATCAGGCACATCGAATTCCAATTGATAAGAGACTCCCACGGCAATGGCAGGCATCTTTTCGAGCGCGAATGCTCCATACAGCGAAGGCACCAGAAACTCATTGAAATGTCCCCGTCCCCGGTAGTTGATCAAAAGACCCGGGACAGGATAGGCGAGATCGCGGTGAGGGCTGCCCATGCAGTTGACTACCTCAATGCAGGCACGGCCGAGTTTCTGCGCGACCCCGAAGGCAACTTTTACTTTATAGAAATAAACTCCAGGCTTCAGGTAGAGCACCCTGTCACCGAGCTTGTCACAGGTCTTGACCTTGTCAAGCTGCAAATTGCTGTCGCAGAAGGAGAGGAAATTCCCTTCGAGCAGGAGGACTTGAAAATGAATGGCTGTGCAATGGAGTGCAGGATCAACGCGGAAGACCCGTTCTATGACTTTGCGCCGTCGGTGGGACCCGTGCCGAATTGCAACATTCCATACGGGCCCGGCATCAGAGTTGACACCTATCTCTACCCAGGATGCACGGTATCAGGCTACTACGATTCGCTTGTTGCAAAGCTACTTGCATGGGGGCGCAACTTTGACGAGTCGCGTGTCAGGATGAGAAACGCCTTGTCTGAATTTACAATTGAGGGTATCAACACTACCATCCCCTTGTACAAGACTATCATGGAGGAGCCAAATTTCATCAAGGGGGAGCTTTCGACGGACTATTTGGAGAGGTACAAGGTTTTCGACAGGATGGCCGAGGACCAGAAGGCTGAGACGTCCAAGTCTTCTGTTGCAGCTGTGGCCGCGGCATTGCTTTACTCAGAGTTTGTAAAGGGAAGTAGTGTGGCTCCGGTAACTGAGCAGGCCAAGTCTGTCACCAAGAGCCCTAGCTCTTCGGCGCGCTGGAAGTCCAGGGTGGGGAACAACTAGTGGAGTTCAAAATAGGCGACCTGGCGCAGCTGCTGGGAGGTGAGATTGTCCGGACTGCAGACAATTCTTCGGTTATCTTGAACATCGGTGGAAAGGAAAGGACACTGAGGCTCCTAAAATCTACCAGCAACGACTTTGAGTTCATACTCGACAACTCATACCACCACGCAAAGATTCTGCAGTCCAGCAGTGCAGAAGTCAGGCTAGTAGTCGACGGAGTCCCAGTTACCCTGAGAAAGCACTCAAAGCTTACAGAGGTCCTCGAAAAGTCCTCTGCTGCGGCGGGGCTTTCGGGCGGAGACAGGAACCTTGCCAGCCAGATACCTGGCAGGGTTGTAAGCATCAACGCCAAAGCCGGCGAGGAGGTAAAGAAGGGCGACGTGGTCGTAGTCTTGGAATCCATGAAGATGCAGGTAGCCGTCAAAGCACACAAAGACGGGACTCTCAAGGAGATCAGGGTGAAGCAGGGCGCTAGTGTTGCGCGCCATGACGTTCTGGCGGTAATCGAGTAATCGCCTGTCACTGAACTCCCTGCAATGTATTTCGCATCCCGAGCAATGTTGCTCGAGATCAGCGGATAGCAACATGAAATTCTTCTTTTGCTATATTTTTATAATCCGAGCATTTACAGGCAATTATCCATGAAGAGACTGGACCTGATAATCCCGCACGAGCGCCTTACCGAAGTTAATGAGCTCCTCCACAGACACAAGGTTGGTGGCATGACGTTTTACGATGTCAAGGGAAGGGGAAGGGCAAAGAGAGAACCCGTCTCAGTCGGCAGGGGCGTCATGCGATACGTGCCAGAATTCAGCTTTCGAACCAAGATAGAGGTGCTAGTCCAGGACTCTGTCGCACAGGAAATTATCAAAGATGTCCTCAAAGTAATTACAACCGGTTCTGCGTCAGACGGCAAGATTTTCGTCTACGATGTAGCAGAAGCGTACGACATCGGGAGCGGAGAAACCGGGGACGTGGCCCTCTAGTCACTGGCGACTAATCCAAAGAAAAAGTTATAATCTTGTGTGCGCGCAAGAGTGTGTAATGCAAAACCAGTCTGAAGCGCAAGAGAGAAGGACTATGCCGGTTTGCCTCAGCCCGGATCAGTTGAAGGTAATCGAGTTGTACGCAAAGAGCAAAGGAATGCTCAATGCCAGCCAAGCTATTGAGGACGTGGCAGGCAACGCAAACTAGCCTGCGCGGCTAGATCGCTTTTTCTCCCCTCACTTTTGATCCGATATCCACGGCATCGTCGATATCAGAGACAAAGATTTTGCCCTCTCCCTTTATTCCGGTGCTAGTACTTGAAAGCAGTTTTTCAACCACCTTGTCTACCATCGCTTCATTGACAACTATAACAATCGTCGAATTCATGTTAAACGCTGGCCGGAACGTTGTGGTGCCTCTGCTTCCGTGAACCTCGGGCCGAGGTATTTCACCGCGCCCCTTGGTATCATAATAAGTCAGTCCGCCAAGGTTCAACTCCTTGAGAGCTGTGAATGCCTTATCGAGCCTGGCGGTAGGGATTACTGCCTCGATCTTTTTCATGTTTAAATGACCGCTGGGAATTCCAGCATGTTTTATTAATCTTTTATTGTGCCTGCGGAGCTCTTTTGCGCGATATTGCCTGTCGTAGAAAGGACTGCTTTTAGAAAAAGGAAAAAGAGGGAGTCGGCTTTATCCGACCCTTAAGATACGTTAACGGTGCCTAGCATCGTCGGGTGCAGCTGGCAGAAGTACTTGTACGTGCCTGCCTTTGTGAAGGTAAAGCTGTAGCTTGACTTTG